>JACPZV010000318.1 GCA_016195295.1 Acidobacteriota bacterium | reverse complement strand
CCTGCACGAGCTCCCCTTCTCGACAACAGACGGCAGAGACGACTCCGTCTCCGGTCGCTCGAATCGGCAGTTCCATTTTCATCGCCTCGAGCAGCAGGACCGTGTCGCCCTTCTTGATGGTATCGCCAGGCTTCACCTTCACGGCAATCACCGTCGCCGGCATGGGCGCGGTCAGCGTCCGGCTGCCCGCGCTTGACGCGCGGCCGCGAGTTGGACGGGCACTCGCGTAGACCGGCGATTGGCCAGTGGATCTCGGTTCCCAGGGATCCCGACCGGCGGTTGCTGAAGGCGAAGCGGAGCGCGCCGCCAGCTCGACGATCGTCGTGTCGTCGGCGAGCGTGGCGGCCAGCGTGGCGCCTTCGCGATCGAGAAACGCCGTGTCCAAGCGACCTTCTCGGAACGCGGGCAAGTCCAGGACTTTCATCAGGAACGGCACGTTTGTCCGCAGACCGCCGATCTCAAAATCTGCGAGCGCCGCGAGCAGGCGCGCGATCGCGGTCGGGCGCGTCTCCGCCGTGGCGATGACCTTCGCGATCATCGGGTCGTAATAGACCGACACGTCGCCGCCTTCGACGACGCCCGAATCGACGCGCACGCCGGGGAGCCGAGGCTCGCGATACCGGACCAGCGGTCCGGCCTGTGGCAAAAAATCCCTCGCGGGATGCTCGGCGTAGACGCGCGCCTCGATCGCGTGGCCGCGCTGGCTGATCTCGTTCTGGGTCCACGGCAGCGGCTCGCCGCACGAGACGAGAAGCTGCGCCCTCACGAGGTCGAGACCGGTCACTTGCTCGGTGATCGGATGCTCGACTTGCAGCCGCGTGTTCATCTCCAGGAAGTAGAACGGCGTGTCGTCGGCGATGCGCCCGATGCGCGCGGTACGAGTCGTAGGGCGGGTCCTTTCGGACCCGCCAAGATCGACGAGAAACTCGACTGTGCCCGCATTGCGATAGTCCGCGGCGCGCGCCACGGCGATCGCGGCGCTCGTGATTCGGTTGCGCAGCCCTGTGGTGACCGCCGGCGACGGACTCTCTTCGATGACCTTCTGATGGCGGCGCTGCGCCGAGCAGTCGCGCTCGAACAGATGCACGACGTGTCCGTGAGCGTCGGCAAACACCTGAACCTCGACGTGCCGCGGCGCCTCGACGAGCCGTTCCACGTACAGCGTGCCGTCAGCAAAAGCCGCTTCGGCTTCACGGCGGGCCGATCGGATCGACTCGTCTATCGCGTCAGGGTCGCGCACGAGCCGCATGCCCTTGCCGCCACCGCCGGCGGACGCTTTGATCAGCGCGGGCAGCCCCACGCGCGCGACCGCGGCCCGGATGCCCGCATCGGACTGGTCGGCGGGCGTCGCGCCCGGCACGATCGGCACGCCGGCGGCGGCGACGAGCCGGCGCGCCTCGATCTTCGAGCCCATCCGCGCGATGACCGACGCGGGTGGACCGACAAACAGCACCCCCGCCTGCGCGCACGCGTCGGCGAACGCGGCGTTCTCCGATAAGAAGCCGTAGCCCGGATGGATCGCATCGGCGCCGCTCGCGCGCGCGGCATCGATCACTCGAGCCATCGACAGGTAACTGCGAGCGGCGGGCGCCGGTCCGATCGCGACCGTGCGGTTCGCCGCCGTGACGTGCGGCGCGCGCGTGTCGGCGTCCGAAAAGACCGCGACGCTTTCGATGCCAAGTTCCCGGCACGCGTGGATGATGCGAAGCGCGATCTCGCCGCGATTGGCGATGAGCAGGCGCTTGATCATGCCTTTGTGTCGCTTCGGCGCTGGGCCCAGCTTGGCGCGCGCTTGTCCAGAAAAGCGCGCAAGCCCTCCTGGCCTTCCGGCGAGACACGCCGCGTCGCGATCGCTGCCGCCGTGATCGGCGCCGCGTCCGACGTCGCGCGGTCCCAGACGGCCGGGATGAGCGCTTTGGCCGCGGCGATCGCTTCGGGACCGCCGGTCAGCAGCTCACGGACGTAGCGGTCCACGGTCGCGTCCAGTTCGGCGGCCGGGACCACGGCGTGGATGAGGCCGATTTCTTTTGCCCGCGCGGCGGAGAATCGCGCGCCGGTCAGGAACAATTCGCGCGCCGCCGATCGTCCGATCTTCGCGAGCGCGAACGGCGAAATCACCGCGGGCAGGATACCGAGCCAGTTCGGCGATGACGTGTTCGTTGAACGCGTTGCGGACGTCCGGGCGATTCAGCGTCAGGTATTCGACGGCGCCGTGCCGCTGGGAGAGCAAATGGGTGTAAGTCAAACGCTAACTATCTCTTCTTCGTGGTTTCGTGTTTTCGTGGCCGCAGGCCTCGCTACATTCTGAATACGCCGAAGCGCGGCTCTGCAGTCGGCGCGTTGAACGCCGCGGAGAGGCCCAGCGCCAGCGAGTGTCGCGTGTCGGTGGGATCCAGGATGCCGTCGTCCCAGACGCGCGCCGTCGAGTAGTACGGCGATCCTTCGTGCTCGTACTTGTCGAGAATCGGCTGGCGAATCGCGGCTTCCTCGTCTGGCGGAAACGGCTTGCCCTCGCGCGCCAACTGATCGCGCTTCACCGTCGTCAGCACAGACGCCGCCTGCTGGCCTCCCATCACGGAAATCCGCGCGTTCGGCCACATCCACAACAGCCGCGGCTCGTACGCCCGGCCGCACATCCCGTAGTTCCCGGCGCCGAACGACCCGCCGATGATCACCGTGAACTTCGGCACCACCGAGTTGGCGACCGCGTGCACCATCTTCGCGCCGTCCTTCGCAATCCCCGCGCGCTCGTACTGGCGGCCGACCATGAAGCCCGTGATGTTCTGAAGAAACACGAGCGGGATCCCGCGCAGATTGCACAGCTCGATGAAGTGCGTCGCCTTCAGCGCCGACTCGGAGAACAGCACGCCGTTGTTCGCCACGATGCCGACGAGGAAGCCGTGCAGCCGGGCGAACCCGGTGACGAGCGTCGCGCCGTAGCGCGCCTTGAACTCGTCGAAGCGCGAACCGTCGACGATCCGCGCGATGATTTCACGCACGTCGTACGGCTTGCGCACGTCGGCGTTGACGATGCCGTAGATTTCCGCCGGGTCGTAGCGCGGATCTTCGGGCGTCGTCATGTCCGCCGGCAGGTGCTTGGCCGTGTTGAGCGTGGACACGACGGTGCGGCACATCTCGAGCGCCTGGGCGTCGTCTTCGGCGAAGTAGTCCGCGACGCCGGAGTCACGCGTGTGGACGTCGGCGCCGCCCAGCTCCTCGGCCGTCACTTCTTCGCCGGTCGCGGCTTTCACGAGCGGCGGCCCCGCGAGGAAGATCGTCCCAGTACCCTTGACGATGATCGTTTCGTCCGACATCGCCGGCACGTACGCGCCGCCGGCCGTGCACGATCCCATCACGACGGCGATCTGCGGAAGGCGATCCGCCGACATGCGTGCTTGATTGAAGAAAATGCGGCCGAAGTGATCGCGGTCGGGAAAGACCTCGGCTTGCAGCGGCAGAAAGGCGCCGCCCGAGTCGACGAGGTAGACGCACGGCAGTCGATTCTGGAGCGCGATCTCCTGCGCGCGGACGTGCTTCTTCACGGTGATGGGGAAGTAAGTCCCGCCTTTCACGGTTGCGTCGTTCGCGACGACCAGAACCTCGCGGCCGGAGACGCGGCCAATGCCCGTGACGAGGCCCGCGCCGGGCGCGTCGCCGTCGTACATCTCGAACGCCGCCAGCGGCGAGAGCTCGAGAAACGGCGATCCCGGATCGAGCAGCTGATTGATGCGGTCGCGGACCGGCAGCTTGCCCTGATCGCGGTGGCGCTCGATGTACTTTG
>JACPZV010000317.1 GCA_016195295.1 Acidobacteriota bacterium | reverse complement strand
GGACCGTGGCGCGTGGCCGCGCTCGGCGGAACGTTCGCGCCGAGCTGGTACCACTCGTCCGCGTCGGCGCTGCCGTCGTCGCGGGTACGAAAGGCGTCGGCCGCGTCACTCAAGCTGGGCAAGAGCCGGGACGACAAGCGGCGGCATTTCGTCCGCGACGAAGTCGTCGCGTGCAAGGCGCTGACGAACATCGACCTGCTGCTGACCCATGAAGCGCCGCGGCCCTTCTATCCCGCGGGACGTCGTCTCGACGCGGGCAAGACCGTGCTGAACGACGTGCTGGCCTCGATGCGTCCCCGATTGCACTTGTTCGGCCATCACCACGAGTTCACCGATTCCATGCGGCAGAAGGTGCGATCGATCGGCCTCGACGTCGTCACGAAATCGTATGTGTTGATTGACGCGGAGACGCTCAAGACCGAGCGGGTCGACACGTGAATCTGGTAACCTGATAATTTGGTAACTGGGTAATTTACCCAATTACCAGATTACCCAATTACCCAATGCAGTCCTTTCTTGACGCTCTCGACACCCGCGTGCTCGTCTGTGACGGCGCGATGGGCACGATGCTGTACGCCAAGGGCGTCTTCATCAACAAAAGCTTCGACGCGCTGAACCTCACGCAGCCCGACCTGGTGGCTGAGGTCCATCAGGAGTACGTGCGCGCAGGCGCCGACATCATCGAGACGAACACGTTCGGCGCGAACCGCATCAAGCTCGGATCGTTTGGGCTGGCGGACAAGCTGCCCGCGATCAACGAGCAGGGCGCGAAGATCGCGCGTCACGCGGCGCGCGAGCAGGCCTACGTCGCGGGCGCGATCGGGCCGCTGGGGATTCGCATCGAACCGTGGGGCAAAACGGGCATCGACGAAGCGCGCGAGTACTTCCGCGAGCAGGCGCAGGCACTCGCCGAAGGCGGCGTCGACGTGTTCATTCTGGAAACCTTCCGCGACCTCAACGAGATCGGCGCGGCGATCGACGCCGTGCGCGGCGTGTCCGATCTCCCGATCGTCGCGCAGATGACGACCGAGGAGGACGGCCACACGCTGGACGGCACGGCGCCCGAGCGTTTCGCGCCCGAGCTCGAGCGCCGCGGCGCGACCGTGATCGGCGTCAACTGCGCCGTCGGGCCCGCGCCGATGCTGGACACGATCGAGCGCATGTCGGCCGTGACGCACCTCAGGCTGTCGGCGCAGCCCAACGCGGGCAAGCCGCGCGACGTCGAGGGCCGCAACATCTATCTGTGCTCGCCGGACTACATGGCGTCGTACGCGCGGCGCTTCATCCTCCACAACGTGCGCATCGTCGGCGGCTGCTGCGGGACGACGCCGGAGCACATCCGGCAGATCAAGAGTGCGGTCCGCGGCCTCGCGTCGGCCGTCATCCGTCACGACGAAGCGCCGACGTCGTCCAGGCCGGCGCAGACCGGCGCGGCGATCGCGTCACCGACCCCACGCCGGATCGAGGGGCCGCCGGTGGCGCGCGAACAGAAATCACGGCTGGCGCACGCCATGACGCGCGGCACGTTCGTCGTCGCCGTGGAACTGCTGCCGCCGCGCGGCTTTCAGACCGACCAGATCGTCGAGCGCGCGAAGCGCCTGAAGATCCGCGGCGTGGACGTCGTGAACATTCCAGACGGTCACCGCGCCGGCGCGCGGCTCAGCGCGCTTTCACTCGCCGTGCTGATCGAACAACGCGCGGGCATCGAGACGCTGTTGCACTATACCTGCCGCGACCGGAACCTGCTGGGCATTCAGTCGGACCTGCTCGGCGCGCCCGCCATGGGGCTCCGCAACGTGTTGCTGGTGACCGGCGATCCGGGTCGCATTGGTGATTACCCGGATGCGACGGCGGTGTTCGACGTCGACTCCATCGGCCTCACGAACGTCGTCGCGCGCCTGAATCACGGATGCGATATCGGCGGACAGGCGATCGGCGCGCCCACGGGATTTCACATCGGCGTGTCCGTGAATCCCTCGGCGTCCAACCTCGATCAGGAACTCCGCAGATTCGAGTACCAGGTGGAGGCCGGCGCGGAGTTCGTCGTCACTCGGCCGATTTTCGATCTCCACGGCTTCGAAATATTCCTGAAGCGCATCGAAGGATCGCGCTTGCCGGTCGTCGCCGGCGTCTTTCCGTTCGAGAGCGCGCGCAACGCCGAGTTCATGGCCAACGAGGTGCCGGGCGTGCGCGTGCCCGACGGGCTGCTCGATCGCATGCGGCGGGCCGACGGCGCCGACGCCGCGGCACGGGAAGGCATCGCGATCGCGCGTGAGATCGCGGCTGACCTGCGCGGAATCGTGCAGGGCGTGCAGGTTTCCACGCCGTCGGGCGACGTCGACGCGGCGATGGCAGTCCTTGATGGACTTCGCTGACCGCCCAATGTATAGTCCTCAGCGTCTAAGAGGCACATCCTGATGGCTTTATTTGAGCCCCATCGTTCGAATGACGGCGAAGAGATCGTTGGATCCGACGCGGCGACCCGCGCATTGTCGGTGACCGTGGTCGAGAACGACTTCGTCGAGCGCGTGTATCACAACCTCGCGTCGATTTACGACTTCACGTTCGGACCGGCGTTGCATCCGGGCCGCGTCGACGCGATCGAACGGATGGGCATCCGCCCCGGCGATCGCGTGCTCGAGGTCGGCGTCGGCACCGGCATCAACGCCGCGCTGTATCCCGGCGATTGTTCCGTGACGGGGATCGATTTTTCGAGTCAGATGCTGGTGAAGGCGCGGCGCCGGGTCGCGCGCAAAGGCGTCCGCAACGTCCGGCTGCTTGAAATGGACGCCGCGAATCTGAAATTCGCGGACGACACGTTCGACATTGTCTACGCGCCGTACGTCATCAGCGTCGTGCCGGATCCCGTCGCGGTCACGCGGGAGATGTATCGCGTGTGCCGTCCCGGCGGCCGCATCGTGATCCTGAACCACTTCCGCAGCAAGAGCCGCCTGGGCGCGTGGCTCGAACGCATCATCGCCCCGTTCACGCTCTATCTCGGCTTCAAATCGGATCTCGACCTGCCGGCGTTTCTCGTGCAAGCCGATCTCAAGCCGGTCTCGATCGAGAAGGTCAACGTCCCACGCATCTGGTCGCTCGTCACCTGTGTGAAGGACTGACGACCAACGACTAACGACTAACGACTAACGACTAGAACGGCTGCTCGATTGAAGGGCTCTGTGGAGTGAAGAGTTCCGCGCCCGAGTCGGTCACGTGCATGTCGTCCTCGAGCCGCACGCCGAACTCGCCGCGAATGTAGATGCCCGGCTCGTCGCTGAACACCATGCCGGGCTGCGTCTTCAACGCTTTTTCCCACCCGAACATGTTGTTCTTCACCAGGTACGGCCACTCGTGCCCGTCCATGCCCATGCCGTGCCCGACGCGGTGCGAGAAGTACTTGAAGCCCGGCCCGTAGCCCGCGTTGACGATCACGTTGCGCGCGGCCGCGTCGATCGATTCGAGCGCGACACCAGGCCGCGTGGCTGCCAGCGCCGCGGTCTGCGCCTGGTGGACGATGTCGAACACCGTCTTCATCTTGTCCGTCGCTTTGCCGAGGACGAACGTGCGCGTGATGTCCGACTGATATCCTTCGACGGTGCAGCCGTCGTCGATCATGATGATTGTGCCTTCACGGATCGTCTGCGGCGTGATCGACCCGTGCGGAAGCGCGGTGTACTCGCCGACCTGCACGCTCGCGACGCCGGGAAAACCCAGCCGCCCGTACGCCGCGTTGATCAAGCTGCCGACCTGATTCTGCGTCATGCCCGGCGCGATCGCGTGGAACACGGCTTCGTAGCACTTCAGCGTCGCCTGCGACGCCAGGCGCATCAGGTCGATCTCGTGCGTGTCTTTGATCATTCGGCAGCCTGCGGTGATCGGCGTCGCGCTCGTCACGTGCAACGCCGGCGCCACGCTCGCGATGCTGTCGGCGAACACGAACTTCGACGTCTCCTCGATCCCGAGCCGTCCTGCCGCGATCCCGCGATCGTTCAGTCCCTGCGCCACGCGCTCGAACGGACTCTCGTCTTCGTTCCACGTGTTGACGTCGGTGTGCGCCAGCGGACCGAGCGCGAGCTGCTCGCGCGCGCGGTCCTCTTCGAACGCCGGGCTCACCGCGAACGGATTCCCGACCTGCGGCATCACGATCGCGAACAGGCGTTCGCTGTTGCCCCAGCGGACGCCGGTGAAGTAGTGGAGCGTGGTGCCGCCCGTCAGAAGGATGGCGTCGATCTTCTGTTCGGCCATGAGCTTCTGCGCGCGCGCGATGCGTGCTCGTCGTTCCGCGACCGTGATGGGCGTGGCCCGATCGCGCATCGACGTCAGCGCCGCGATGCTGGGCGGTAACGGCCCCGTCGGCTCGGAGCCCCGGCCTCGTTGCGCCGAGAGGCGGACGACCGGCAATCCGGCGGCCGCGCCCGTGAGCGAAAGGAAAAAACGGCGTGAAATCATTGAGGTGGCTCCAATTTAATTACCCGAGGTGATTATCCTGTTGCTAAACCCAACACTTCAACACTTGGCAGATGCAATGAAGGAGCGGATCGAATCGTCGGTGCATCCGGCTTGACGCAGGACGCTGGTGACGAAGTCGTCTTCGAGGAGTTCGGCCTTCGGTACCGAAATGTAGTGTGTACCACCGACTTTACGCCAGAGGTACGTCCGCTTCTGGGTTGATTTGTAGGTGTAACCGAGTTCGCGGATCTTATTGATGAATCCGTCGCGCCGGACCATTGGAAGTCATCATCGCAGGGATGAACGGGACATCGAACCGAACGTCATCCGGGCGAATTGGGATGGCGGCCAACAACTTCCAGCCTTGGTCGCGGAGGAACCGGTCCAACTCATTCGAGACGAGCAGGTCCTTCAAGAGCGCATCGAGGGTGTGGCCGATGTCTTCCATCAGATCCGCCCAAGTCTCCGCCTGCACGGTGAGCTTCAGGGGATCGCACACACCAATCCAGTTGCCGCCATTGGCTTGCTGCACGTTCCACTGGAGATTGGCGTCCACGCGTACTATGGCCACGGCTCCATGTTACGCGGGGGGGGGCTGCGAGGCAATGTCTCAGTAAATGTCCCTATACCGACACCACCATTCCCCACGTTCCGGCCAATGAGCGGGCCATCATAGCGGCCCCGATGCGAACCGCCCCGGCCCCCGGGAGGATTTGGGGAAGCCGAAGGCGGCGCGGTCGGCCGTAATCCCAGGGACTTAGTGACGACCTCACAGCCACTCGCTGGGATTCCGTAAACCGACTAAACGCCGTGAGCGGCGCACCTACTTATGTGGGGTTGGCAACAGGATAATTACCTTACCCGATTGACGATTGTTTCCGCCGCCACTTCAGCGCCGTCCACGCGGGGACGCTCCGGCGGAGCCGGCTGCGCGAGCAGTGCGTCCACGGCGTCCGCCCACCGGCCCGCGAGCACATCGTCCTGCCCGAGAAAACGACAACGGAGCAGTCGCGGCATGTTGGAGACGAAGACGTCGTGAAGTTGGCCACGGCGACGGACGGCACGCCGGCCCGCGCGGCGGCGGCAAACGCGAGTGGGGGAATGTCGCCAATCACGAGCGTGGCGCGGCACGCGCGCAGCACGTCGCCTTCCTCCGCGACCCGCCGGTCGAAGTCCGTGTAGAAGCTCGCGGCGCCGCGGGCTGTTGCCGCTTCATCGAATCGCAGGCTGTCGAGCTGCGCCAGGCCGGTGTCCGTCTCGACCATCTGGACGTCGACGGCCGGACCCGCGGTCAGCTCGGAGAGCCAGCGCGGCGCCGCAGTCCGTACAAGGATGCGCATCTCCGGCCGCAGCGTTCGAAGCGCGTGAATGAGCTCGATGGCGCGTGAGGCGCGGCCGAGGCCGTGACCGGAGATGTAAAAGACAATCTGCAAACGAGAGTATGATCGCAGCATGGCGCTCGACGAACGCGATTTTTTCAACAACAAGAACGAGACGCGAACCGACTCGCTGCTGTGCCCACGCTGCAAGCGCGCCAACGATTACCAGATGCGCTGGGTGGTGCGCACGCGCAAGGACCGTCTGCCGTCTGTCGCAGACGAGCGCGATCGCGCCCTGTTCGCCAAACTGCGCGACTACATGATTCGCGTCGACGATGCCGTCACGTGCAAGACGTGCGGCAAGAAATTCGACATTCCGTCGCAGCACTCGATGGTGTTTCTGCAGCGTGACGAGTCCGCGCGACCGCGTCAATAAAGGTAGGGAATGACGCGCCAGCGCACCGTGCGCTGATAGCGCGCGTAGTCGTCCCCAAAGCTCTGCCGCAGGGATCGCTCCTCCAGCGGAACCGCGACGACGAGGTAGATCGAGGTCAGCGCCGCGAACGTCAGACGATCGCCGGTCATGTGCGCGGCGCCGAACACGGCGAGGATCCATCCGAGGTACAGCGGATGTCGCACCCAACGGTACGGCCCTTCGATTTGCAGCGCTTCCGATCGCGAAGACGGATGGATGCCCGCCAGCTCGAGCGGATCGATTCGCGCGACGGCGCGTGCGATGAGCCCGATGCCGCTCAGCTGCACGATCGCTGCCGCAACCGCAAGGACGCCGGTGGCGTCATACACCTGTCCGCCCACCGATCGCCACCACAGACACACGAGGATCAGCAGCGCGCTGGCGATCCACACATACACCGAACGCAGCAAGTGGGCGGGAATGAACTCGAACCAGCGCTTGACGGACGCGCGCGCGAACACGCTGTGATGCAGCGCAAAGACGGTGAAGATCACGCAATCGTAGACGAGCGGCGCCCAGCCGGCGAACGGCAATGCTCGTCCGAGCGAGACGAGATACCACCACGCGCAGCAGGCGAGCGAGGCGACGAACAGCGCGCCGCCAGTCCAGACAAACGTGCGACTGAATTTGGTCATGGGGGCATCTGGTTATCTAGTGGCGCGATCAATTGACGCATTCAAATGACCAGATAACCAGATGACTCAATGACCAAATAGTATAGGTTGCCATTCATGCGGCATTCGGGCGAACCGCGAGTCGTGATCACCGGCATCGGCGCCGTGTCGCCCTTCGGCGTGGGGCGCGAGATTTTCTGGGAGCACGTCAGCCGCGGCTGCAGCGGGACGCGGGCGATCACGGAATTCGACGCGTCGGCATTCGGCTGCCGCGTCGCCGCGCCCTGCCGCCCGATCACGATAGACGAGGTCCCGCCGATCGACGGCGACGACATCTGGGATTCAGGCTATCGCGCGGATCCGAAGCGCTATTCCCGCGCCGCCCTCATCGGCGTCATCGCCGCGCGCGAAGCGTGGGTCGATGCCGGACTCGCCATCGGGGAACCGAACGCCGGCGTCGTGATCGGCAGCGGTGGCGGCGGGATTGACGTCGGCGAGCGACAGTACCACGACTTTTTCGTCGAGCGCGGGAAGAAGGTGACGCCCTACGCGATCCCCGTCTCGATTGTCGGCATGGTGTCGAGCGAGATTTCCATTTCGTTGCGATTGCACGGCATCAGTCACGTCCTCTCCTGCGGATGCACCAGTTCGACCGACGCGATCGGGTACGCCGCCGCGCTGATTCGCGCCGGCGAGGCCGACGTGCTGCTGTCCGGCGGGACCGACGCGTGCGTGACGCCGGGGATGATCTTCGGCTTCTCACGCATGAAGGCGGTCTCGATGGCCTACAACG
>JACPZV010000348.1 GCA_016195295.1 Acidobacteriota bacterium | reverse complement strand
GTCGCGTGGGCGGTCGGTCTTCTCGGCGGGCCGGCGATGGGCGGATTCCTGTTCGAGCGCATCGGCTTCTCGCGGCTCACGTTGATGTGGGCGCCCGCGCTGCTGATCGTGACCTGGTGGTTGGCGAGAGTAGAATTCGCGCGAGGGCGGGAAGGGCAGGTGGGGCAAGTGGGGCAGGAAGGGCGGGAAGGGCAGGTAGGGCAGGTGGGGCAGGAGGGGCAGGAGGGGCGGGAGGGGCGGGAGGGGTTGGTGGAGAAGACAGGGTGGATGGAGAAATCATGAAAACATTCAAACTGACGATTGTTCTCGCGACACTGGCCGCCGCCTCGCTGAGTGCGCAGACAAGCGCGCAGAGACCTGCGGCCGAATCTCCCGAGGCGCGGGCGGCGCGCGTCCACAAACAGGCGATCGTCGTCGACACGCACATCGACACAACGCAGATGCTCGGCCGCGCGGGCTGGGACTTCACCGCGCGGCACGGCCACGAGCGCGGGCAGGGCAGCGACGGCAGCCACGTCGATCTTCCGCGCATGCGCGAGGGCGGCCTCGACGCGGCGTTCTTCTCGATCTTCATGCCCGGCACGGTGACCGGTCCCGAAGCCGTGAAGCGATCGCTGCTGATGATCGACAACGTCAGGCGGCTCACGGAACAGCACCCGAACGACATCGTGCTCGCGACGACCGCAGCCGACGTGCGCGCGGCGCACAAGGCAGGAAAGATCGCGGCGCTGATGGGCATGGAAGGCGGACACATGATCGACGACAGCCTGTCGGTCCTGCGCGACTACCAGCGCCTCGGCGTCCGCTACCTGACGCTCACGCACAGCGTGAACACGAACTGGGCGGATTCGTCCGGCGACAAGCCGGTCCACAACGGCCTGACGGATTTCGGCAAGGACGTCGTGCGCGAACTGAACCGGCTCGGCATGCTGGTCGACATCTCGCACGTCGCCGACAAAACGTTCTGGGACGCGCTCGAGGTCAGCAACGCGCCGCTCATCGCATCGCACTCGTCGTCTCGAGTGATTTCCGGTCACCCGCGCAACATGACCGACGACATGGTGAAAGCGCTGGCGGCGAAAGGCGGCGTCGTCCAGATCAACTACGAGGTGACGTTTCTCGACAACGATCGCAACGAGGCGTCGAACACGCGTCAGGGCTTGTCGCGCGAGGAGCAGGCGAAGCTGCCGCCGCTGCCCACGGTGTCGTGGGAAAAGATCGTCGAGCACATCGATCACATGGTGAAGCTCGTCGGCCCGACGCACGTCGGCCTGGGGTCGGACTTCGACGGCGCGACGATGCCGTCGGGGATGGATGATTGCTCAATGCTGCCGAAGATCACGACGGCGCTGCTCGCGAAGGGCTACTCGGAGCGGGACGTGACGAACATACTCGGGGGGAACATCCTGCGAGTCATGGAAACCGTGGAGAGGGTGGGGCGGGAAATCCGGACAGGTGGAGAGGGTAGGTCGAATGGACGGCGTAGATCGAGCGGGCCGGGCAGGCCTGGTGCGTAGGGGCGGAGCTTGCTCCGCCCTCGTTCTGGCGCTCGTGACGTTGGGTGCGTGTGTGTCGCGGCCGGTGTTGCCGATGTTCGAGGGGTGTGGGCTACGGTGCGCGGGGAGAAGAACGGGCGCAGCGCGAGAACTCAATCGCGACCGTGGTGCAACTGATAGAGCCGCGACTCGCTCCCCTCCCAGCGATCCACAGCCCTGATCGTCAGATCGGGCCGCGCATTGAGAGTCTCCACGATCTTGCGATAGGTGTCCGGTCTGTAGAATGCTCCGTGCACGGCCACGTAATCGACGCCGCGCGAGCGGAGATAGCGCAACACGGCGTCGTTCGGGAAGTTCCTGACGCGCGCGATGAGATCGGCGTGGGATGCTGGAAAGAACGAGCTGTCGCCGTTCACCAGTTTTTGCCAGTGAAACGTGGAGAAGTAGAGATACCGCGTGTCGCGCCAGGATTCCTGAAGATCGGACGCCATCGGGAACTCCGCCAACACAGCCGGTGGCGAGGCTGAAAGGGCGTCGTAGATCGCCGGCGGCCGGCGCCAAACCGGCTCCAGCTGGAGGCGCGGCCACGGCTCGATGACGACCAGTGCCAGCATCAACCCCGTGAGCGGAATCCGCCATCGCGGCCAGCGTTCCAGTAACCGCGCCGCGCCGTAGCCGGCGAGGACTGCCAGAGTCAGTCCGACAAGAAGCGCAAAGCGCGCCGGCACGCGCAGCTGACGAAAGGGCCCTACGTATGCCCGCAGCCACGGGAAAATGGTGCCGTTGACGCCTAGCGATCCATCAAAGGCCACGGCCATGGCCACCGCGTACCCGATGCGTGCCGCGCCCAGCGGCGGCCAGAGCGCAACGGCGGAAAGAACGACCGGCGTCAGGCCGGGAAAGAGTTGGCGCTCGCGGTGTCCATTTCCGGACCAGGCGTGGTATAAGCGGCTGCGAACATGCGGCTTGAGGTAGTCGGCTCGGTTCGCACTGTAAACCCGGACGACCTGACGCGCGCGCTCGCCTAGCATGGGCTTGTTCCTGATGTACTGGGCCGCTACCGGCGCGATGATCACGCTAGCGAGCGTTATGCCGGCAGCCAGCGCCCTCAACGGACGCAGCGGACACCGCCGCGCCAGCCAGAGCGTCGCGCCGAGCGGAACCAGGTAGATCGCCAGAAACAACCCGTAGTAGAGCGACGAGAGCGTCTGGAGCGCGAAGGCCACACCCGTGCCGATCCCATCGCGCAGCCGTCCGCGCGCCATCGTGCGATGCAACCCCCAAAGCACCAGCGGCATCCACATCGTCGTCTGCAACTCGAGATGGCTGTAATGCTCGAAGCGGTACGGGTACAGGGCAAACACCACGCCGGCGATCGCGGCCGCGTCCCGCCGCCCGGTGAGCGCGCGCACCAGCAGGAACATCGTGACGCCCGATAGTACGAACGCGGACAGAAACAGACAGGTGTAGATGACGAGCGGATGGATGCCGAGCCATGAAAACGGCACGCTCATCATGGCCGGCACGATGAACGAGTCGGAATAGGTCAGCGCGTGCCGTTCCGGATAGAACATGTTGCCGTCGAACAGGTGCAGCGGATCGCGTGGCAGCTGATGGGCGACCCATGCAAGCTGCCAGGTGTAGAAAAGCGGGTCGCCGAGGTTGGGGACTGAATAGGGCTGGCGCATTTGAGGCCACGTCGCCGCCACCACGAGCGCGCCGAAGGCGATCGTGGCGATCGCCAGCTCGCCAAAAACGCGCCAGCTGAACGGCCCCGCGACCCCGAACAGGCGCCGCTCGCTCTTGCCTAACGGATAGCCCGCCAGACGCGCCAGGACGGAGTCATGCGAAACGCGCCAATGGCGCAGCGCAAGCACCAGCGTCGCCCAGAGGTACGGCCTCCACGGTGAACCCACGGAGATGCGCAGGCCGCCGAGGTGGAAGCGCATTGGGCCCGTGACCACGACGATCGTACCGGTGACGATGAGCGCCACGGCCAGTACGTCGCCCACGATTGCTCCCAGGGGCAGTTTTCGTGAACCGTAAAGACGGATCGGCTTGCTTAGGTTATTGGGCCCCACCGGCCTATTTCATGAACACGGCAGCTTCACCGTTCTTCTTGACGAGCTGCTCGATCTGCTTCTTCATCTGATCGCGCCGCTGCAGCATCGCGCGGATTTCGCGCGGCTCGACCAGCGTCTTCAGCACGCCCGTGAGCGCCGCCTCGTCGAGCGCCGCGAGCTTCTCCCACACCGCCGCGTCGACGTGCTCGATCGTGTGCGGCATCTTCTGCTCGCTTACGAACGCGCGCGAGTGATCGATCAGGATGATGTTCCAGTTGGGATCGACGAGCCAGTTGCCGAGATTGGGATCGATGTTCCCGATGAGGTTGTCGAACATCTTCGTCCGCATGACCTGGCGATTCCAGCGGTCCTGCTGAATCGGCGGCGGCGTCGGCATGCCGCCCGCTTCCTTGAAGTTCTTGGTTTGCGGCACGAACATGACGGCGGCGCCGACGGCGCCCTTGATCTCGCGCTCCACCGTGGGCGGGACCATGCCGAGGTCGAGGAACTTGTCCATCTCGTAGCCCGCGATCTCGGACAGATAGCTTTCGTGGAAGCCCGAGTACATGCCGGGCTTGATCGCCTTCCACATCATGCTGTCGATCGGGCCGCCCGGCGCGAGGAACGCGTGAACGGGATGCATCACGCCGACGTTGGTGCCTTCCGTCCTCACGACCTCAGCGGTCTTCAGGTACGCCTCGATCTCGGCGCGCTTCTCGATCCAGGCGCGCGTGTTCGCCGCCGGTGGGGCGGCTGCTTGCGCGGCGATGCGCGCCCCGGCGTGAACGACGGCCGGCGCGGGCGGGACCGCCAGCGCGAGAAAACTCAGCAGGCAGGCGACGGTCAGAAGTCTTCGCATAGTGGGCGGATTATACGCGCGAACGTGGGCGGGTAAGACGGGTAGGGCACTCGCGCGACTTTTCTTCAATCCGCGTCCATTCCCCATCGCTCACCGGCATCACCGACAGCCGCGAGATTCTCACGAGCGGAAAGTTCTTGAACGCCGCGTCCGCTTTGATCTCCGCGAGCGTGACGGGCCGCGCGAGCTTCTTCACGGGCGCGACGTCGACGACGAACGCCTTGCCCGATGTGTCTTTCGGATCCGGATAGGCGTCGCACGTCGCCTTGGCGATCCCGACGACAGCCTTCTCGTCGCCGGTGTGGTAGTAGAAGACGCCGTCGCCTTTCTTCACCGCCCGCAGGTGCTTCTGCGCGAGCGGGTTCTTCACGCCGCTCCAGACGGTCGATCCGTCCTTCACGAACATGTCGAAGCTGTAGTGAGTGGGCTCTTCCTTGAACAGCCAGTTCATGCGCGCCATTTTACCGTCCCCGGGTTTCATCCTTGACATCGATCGAAGAACGAGTAGGGTAGGCCAAGACATTCGATTGCAAGTGTCGCCGTTCTTCTGGGAGGTTGGTCAATGGTGAGACAGAGAGCCCTTTACGCAGCGCTCGCGGCGGCGTTCCTCGTGGTGTTGCCGGCGCTCGCCTTGGCGCAGACGGGAAACATCGCCGGCGTGGTGAAAGACACGTCCGGCGCCGTGATGCCCGGTGTGACCGTGGAGGCGAGCAGCCCCGCGTTGATCGAAAGAGTCCGCACCGGCACGACCGACGACAAAGGTCAGTACAAGATCGTCGACCTGAGGCCGGGCGTGTACACCGTTACGTTCACGCTGCCGGGGTTCAATACCGTCAAGCGGGAAGGCATCGAGCTGACGACGCAGTTCACCGCGCCCGTGAACGCGGAGCTGCACGTCGGCGCCATCGAGGAAACGATCACCGTGAGCGCGGAGTCCCCCGTCGTCGACACGCAGCGCGTCACGCAGCTGAAGGTCATGACCCGCGACATCATCGATGCGGTGCCGACCGGCAAGACCTTCCAGAACGTCGGCGTCCTGGTGCCCGGCGTGACGATTGCGGCCGGCGGCACCGGCGCCACGCCGTACGACGTCGGCGGGTCGTCGGGGGAACAGCAGGTGCAGATGGCGATCCACGGCGGCGCCACGGCCGACATGGTCGTGCAGATCGACGGCATGCGGTTCAACAACCTGTGCGGCAGCGGGTCGTACACCGGCGTGTCCGGCAACGACGGCGGCATTCAGGAAGTCAGCTTCGAGACCGGCGCCATCTCGGCCGAGATGGGCACGGGCGGCATCCGCGTGAACATGATCCCGAAAGAGGGCGGCAACACCTTCAAGGGCACGTTTTTTCTGAACGGCACGAACGACTCCTTCCAGACCGACAACCTGACCGACAGCCTGAAGAGCCAGGGGCTGGCGGCCGTCAACAAGGTGAAGCGCGTGTGGGACGTCAACGGATCGCTCGGCGGGCCGGTGGTGAAGAACAAACTGTGGTTCTACTTCGCGAGCCGCTACTGGGGCCTCGACAAGTATCCGGCCGACTCGTTTTATGACGCGGACGCGCGCTACTTCGTCTACGCGCAGGACAAGACGCGCCAGGGCGTGGACGACAGCTGGAACCTGAGCGACGCCACGCGCGTGACGTGGCAGGCGACGCCGCGCAACAAGATCACCGCGTACATCGATTTCCAGGATCGACTCACCGGACATTGGTTCGTCGGGCAGGGCGGCATTTTCGGCCTCACGACGCCGGAAGCCTCGTGGATCCAGCAAACGCCGATCGGCCACCTCATCCAGACGAAGTGGACGTCGACACTCAGCAGCCGGATGCTGGTCGAAGCGGGCATGAGCCTCTACGACCAGGAATACACGCGGCTGCCGCAGCCCGATGTCACGCCGACGAGCCTGTCGGTCAGGGACAACGCGACGGGCCGCCGCATCAATGCCGCGCCGTACTACTCGCAACACTGGTCCGTGCTGCGGGTCTACACGGCGTCCATGTCGTACGTGACCGGATCGCACGCCGCGAAGATCGGATTGAACCTGAGCGAGGGGCCGCGGCACGAGGTCGCGACGGTGAACGGCGACATGACGCTGGTGTTCAGCGGCGCGACGCCGGTGCAGGCGATCCTCACGGCGTCGCCGCGCGACGCGCGCGAGCGCTTGAACGCCGACCTGGGGATCTACGCCCAGGATCAGTGGACGGTGAACCGGATGACGCTGAACCTCGGGCTCCGATTCGATTACCTCAACGCGAAGCTCCAGGCGCAGTCGTTTCCGGCGGGAACATTCGTGCCCGCGCGCAGTCTCGGAGAGCTCACCGATCTGCCCAGCTGGAAGGATCTCGGACCGCGCCTCGGCGTCTCCTACGATCTGTTCGGCGACGGCAAGACCGCGGTGAAGACGAGCCTCAGCCGGTACGTCGCGAGCCAGACGGTCGGCTTCGCGAGCCAGTTCAACCCGCTCGGCGGCACCGTCACCGGCGCGGGCTTCTCGGGCACCGGCGCCGACACGCGCGTGTGGACCGATCCCAACGGCGACCGCGCCGTGCAGCTCGCCGAGCTGGGCGCGACGAGCAACCCGCTCTTCGGGACGACGTTCCTCGCGACCAACCCGTCGGCCGACGTGCAGAAGGGCTGGTTCAAGCGCGGCTACAACTGGGAGTACTCGGCCAGCGTGCAGCACGAGCTGCTCCCGCGCGTCGCCGTGAGCGCCGCGTACTTCCGGCGCTGGTTCGGCAACTTCACGCATACCGACGCGCTGAGCGTCGGGTCGAGCGACTACACGCCGTACTGCATCACGGCGCCGACCGATTCGCGCATCGGGCCGCTCAGCGGCCAGCCGGTGTGCGGGTTGTTCGACGTCACCGCCGCGGCGCGCCCCAGCCTTGCGGTCAACCGTCTCGTCGACTTCGCGGACACCTCCAGGCGATCGCAGGTCTTCAACGGGTTCGATTTCACGATCAGCGCGCGGAAGAACAAGGTCCTGCTCGCGGGCGGGACGAGCACCGGGCGGACCGCGACGGTCAACTGCGAAATCTTTGACAGCCCAGACGTCCGCTTCTGCGACAACCAGCCGCCGTTCCTCACACAGGTGAAGGTGCTCGGCTCCTACACGCTGCCCTACGACGTGCAGATCAGCGGCACGTTCCAGAGCATTCCCGGTCCGGCGCTCGCCGCGAACTGGAGCATCACCAGCGCGATTGCCAACGCGGGTCCGACGCCGCTCGGCCGCAATCTGTCGGCGGGCACGGCGACGGTGACGCTGATGGAACCGAACACCGTGTTCGGCGATCGGCTGAACCAGTTCGACCTGCGGTTCGCGCGCATCTTCCGCATGAACAAGTACCGGTTCCAGGGGATGGTCGACATCTACAACGTGTTCAACAAGTCGCCCGTGCTCGCGTACAACACGACCTTCAGCACGGCGGCGACCAGCGAGTGGTTGCATCCGACCGACGTGCTGCAGGGACGCCTGATCAAGATCGGCGGACAGGTGACGTTCTGACGTTCCGAAGTCTGAAGGCTGAAGTCTGAACGTGTGCGCGGTCTTTACACTTTACACCTCACACTTCAGCGTTCAGACTTTCGTTTCAGCACGTAGAGTTGTTTCGTCGCCTGCCACGTGGCTTGATCCAACGGGACGACGTCGAGGATGTCGTAGCCGGGCTGCGGCGAATTCGCGATCGCGTACGGCGTCGGCGCATCCGAGGTGATGAACGGCACGTCGAATCGTGGGCTCGCGCCGGGCGCCAGATGCTCCGGATGCGCGTAGAGCCGCCAGCCGTTCCACGCGTAGCCCGCATCGATCTCCCACGGTTTGACGCCTGACGCTTCGAGCTGCCGCGCGACGCGACCGCAGGCGTCGTTGACGGCCAGCATGTCGCGCGTGCCCGTCACGGCGATTCCCGCCCACAACGCCAACAGCGCGCCCGCGACCGAGAGACGCATCGGACCAAGCCGCGTCGCCAGATACGCCACCGCTGGCGCGAACACAATGTAGTAGCGGTCGTTGTACAGCCACAACGCATTAATAAGGATGAGGTGGATCGCGGCCAGCCCGAGCAACAAGGCCACGGGCCGACGGTCGTCTCGTGGCATCTGACGCAGGGCGCCGAGCGCGACGATGACGGTGGAGACGAGCACGACGCCGATCCCGCGCAGCCAGCGCGCGACGAACGCGGACCACCCGGACGTCGGCACCGCACCGCTGATCATCGCGCGCGCCCCGATGTCCTGCAGACTCCAGGTCTGCCAGTTGGGGAGCGGGGACGGGACCTCGTGCAGCGTCAGGCTCAGCACGATCGCGAACGCGACCGCAATGAGGCCGCTCGTGATGACCAGTCGGCGGCGTGAGAAAAGTGCCGCGAGGAGCACGGGCGCCAGCGGAAACATCGTCTCGAGAATCGCGTGGGCGTTCCAGGTCGCGTAGTCGCGAAGCGGGATGGTCGTCCACCACCGCAGATTCTCCAGTCGAGTCGTCTGCCATTCAGCGGGCCCCATCGTTCGGTTCGTCAGGATCCAGAGGACGCTCATCGCGGCGAGCGAACAGGCAAGCGGCGTGATCCACCCTCGCAGGATCGATCGCGGCAGTCTCCCCTGGGCACGCCATGGGACCGCAACGAACGCGGCCAGGGGAAGGGCGATGCCGATCGGGCGGACGAGGAACGCGGCCATCGCGAAGGCGCTCCCAATCCAAACGCGCCGCGGGCGGTCACGGCTCGCTGCGGATACGAAGCAGTAGACCGCCAGATTCGACAGGCTGACGAACGGCACGTCCGTCATGAACGAATACGACAGCGCGAAGAACACGGGGTTGAAGACGAGGACGAACGTGGCGAGGAGGCTCGCGCGAGGGTCGACGCGCAACTCACGCAGGGTCAGATACCAGGCGTAACAGCCGATCGCCGAAAGACAGACGGTCGAGAGCCGAAGCGCGACGAACGAGAAGCCGAGCAGCTTCGCGAACGGCGCGGCCCACAGAATCAGCGCGACGGGATAGAAGCCGCTGTACTCGAGCACGCGCAGCCGTCCCGTCTGCAGAAAATGTTCGACGCTCCACGCGTAGACCCAGTCGTCAATGACCGGCACGTTGCGCGCCGCGGAGACGAGGAACCAGCCGGCGCCGAAGACGGCGGCGATCGCCGCCAGCACGAGTCGGTCTGCCCAGGGGCGAGACGAGTCCAAGGATCCTATCTTGGACCGAATCGAAGACCCGCGTTAGACTGTGGGTTCCACTCTTACACAGTTCCCGCTTTCGCTTACGCGACCGGCCTGCGATTTCGATCACCACGACGACGTGGACTGCAGATCGCGGACGATCAGGCGCTCGTCCGAGCGCTCCGCAAGCGTACGCCGTGCAAGATTTCCGACGCGCTCCGCTCGCTCCAGGGCGGGGGCAAAACTGCTTGGGTCGGGTCAATTCGAGAAGTCGACCGGCTTTGACAACGGAAAACGCGTGTGTGACACTGCTGACATGAGTGAAACACTGACCATTCGGGTGCCTGCTGAGGAGAAGGCGCGGTGGGAAGAGGCTGCCGCGGCCGCGAGGGAAAGCGTGGCAGAGTACGTGCGCGGCGCCGTCCGTCAGCGGGCGCAGGCCGCGAGCCAATCGCCCTGGGAGCCACATCTCGGCTCAGCCAATGTCGCCGTGCCTGCGCCGACCAACGCG
>JACPZV010000054.1 GCA_016195295.1 Acidobacteriota bacterium | reverse complement strand
TTGAAAGGGCCACGTCCTAGGCCTCTGGACGATGGGGACTCGAGGCGTGAAACCAAAATTGTACCATAACGTTCGACGCACGCTCCGCAGCGTCACGGCGTGAAGAACTCGTTCATGTCGAGCGCGGTCGCCGCTTGATTCGGCGCCGCGAGGAGACCGAGCGCTCTGGCCGTCAGCCGCAGCGTGCTCTCGTGCTGGTAGACGATCGTCGACTGGTACCCGCGTTTCACTTTCGGGCCCACGACCACCCACGCCACGCGCCCGCCGCCTCTCGTGTTGTCCGTGAGCGCTTCGTCGAAGAGCACGATCAGCAGCGCGTCGCTGAACGTGGCGCTGTTGATCAACGGATCGATGTTCGTCTGCAGCCACGCGTCCGCGATGCTCAGCGGACAATCGTGACCGTCGTCGCAGAGATTCGGCACGACGAACGAGTAGTTGGGAAACGCGTTCCGGCCGAGGTCCGCGCCGAACTGCGTGAAGGGCACGAGGTTCGTCACCTGCGTCGGATCGTTCACGACGTCTGACAGCAGCGCCGGCACGTTGTGACGCCTCACGTACCCCGCGATGTTGTCGCCCGTGTAGCCCACGGCCGGCAGATCCTCCGCGTACGACTTCCACGTCTTTCCCGCTGCACGCAGCGCCCGTACGATGTTGTCGGTGTCGACGAGACTTCCGTACGAGTCGTCGTTCGTGACGATCTCGCCGGCGGTCAGCATGAAGTAGTTGCCGATCGACGGATGGGTGTTCGCGTAGTACTGCGTCGCCAGCCCGTACTGCATGGCAAGACGATTCAGGTATGGCATAGCCGCGTTGCCAATCACGCTCTGATAGTTCGCGTTTTCCTCGACGACGATGAAGACGTGTTTGACCAGCGGCACGCCTCCGCCGCTTGGAGCCGTTGGACTGGTCTGGTTGCAGGACTTGTTGCACGACGTAAGGATCAGAGCGGCCAGTGCCGTCGTCACGATCTTGCGCGGTCGCCGCATGCACGACACCCGTTCGCGGAAGCGCGATCAGACCGCCGCAGGCGCACCGCGGGTTCGTGCTAGCGCGTAGGCCGACAGCGCGAGAACGACCCCGAGGTTCGCCCAGATGGGATCGGCGAACACGAGCGACGTTGCGAGATGCGTGTGAAGGAGACGATCGACCGGCGTGGCCACCGACGGCATCCCGCCGAACACAAACAGCGGCAGGAACGCCGCGCCGAACGCCGTCGCGCGCGCCGTGTCGCCATCGTCCATGATCGTCGCGATGATGGCGGTCCACGCCGGCAGCAGGAAGACCAACGTGTGCGGATGCGTATGGAACGTCGCCAGCGGCATCAGCGCGAAGAACAGACCGTAGGACAGCGCGAGCCGCGTCACCTCCGGAAGCGCGTGCCGGCCGCGGAGCACGCGGAACGCCACGAACGCTGACCACAGGTAGATGACCACGGTCACGATGTCGGTAGCGCTCTGCACGAGCGGCAGCCGCGGATCGGCGTCGGTCATGGCCAGCGCGCGCGCGAGCGCCGTGTTGAGTCCCACCATCTGATACACCGACGGAATCGGCTTGATGTTCGACGCCTGCACCAGCGTGCCTCCGTCGGTGCTCTGGCTCGGGATCAGAATCGCCAGGACCGTGTCGCGCACGGACAAGTGCTGACCGGCTCCCACCACGAAGACGATGAGAAGCCCGGCGACGATCCCGGCGACGATCGCCTTGCGTGAAGCGCGCAGGAAGAGCAGCGGCGCGAAGATCACCGGAATCACTTTCGTCAGGGCCGCGAAGGCGACCGCCACCCACGCCACCTCGTGCTTCGCGCGGGACGCGGCGTACCAGGCGAGGGTCAGGAAGAGCAGCTCGAGGATTTCCGGATTCGCCGCCACCGAGAACGCGTAGAACAGCCAGCGGAAACAACACCAGGCCGCGAACGCGACGAAGGCCGTCGCGCGACGCGCGCGCACCGCGCCCAGCGACAGCGCGAACGCGAGAACGACGGCCGGCACATCGGCCAGCGCGAAGACGTGGACCGTGAAGCGCCGCGGCCACGCGTTGACGAGCCAGCGCTCGAAAACAAACACCGGGCCGTACATGATCCCGGTGCCATCCCACCAGTCCCTGACGTACATGGCCGCGTAAAAGTCTCCGTGGAAGTCGCGCGGCCACGCGTAGACGAAGCCTTCCAGGATCGTGAGGCGCAGACCCCAGGCCGCCAGGGCGGCGAGGATCAAAAAGATTGCGAGGCGCAGGGATCGATTCGAGGCGAGGGCCGCAAGCACGGGGCTCAAGGTATGACAGCGGACGCCTCGCGCGTCCGCCGCAGCGCGTAGGCCGACAGCGCGAGAACGACCCCGAGGTTCGCCCAGATCGGATCGACGAAGACGAGCGACGTGACGAGACGCGTGTGAAGAAGTCGATCGACCGGCACGGCCGCCGACGGCATTCCGCCGAACACAAAGAGCAGCAGAAACGCCGCGCCGAACTCCGTCGCCCGCCCTCTGTCGCCATCGTCCGTGAGCATCGCGATGATGGCGGTCCACGCCGGCAGCAGAAAGACGAACGTGTGCGGGTGCGTTTGAAACGTCGCCAGCGGCATCAGCGCGAAGAACAGACCGTAGGACAGCGCGAGCCGCGTCGCCTCCGGAAGCGCGTGCCGGCCGCGGAGCACGCGGAACGCCACGAGCGCTGACCACAGGTAGACCACGACGGTCAACACGTCCGCGACGTTCTGCACGAGCGGCAGGCGCGGATCGCCGTCGGGCATGCCCGTCGCGCGCGCGATCGCGGTGTTGAGTCCCACATCCTGATACACCGATGGAATCGGCCAAATCTCCGAGCGCTGCGACACCGAGCCTCCGCCGGCATTACGTGTCGGGATCAGGATCGCCGCGACCGTTTCGCGAAATGACAGGTGCTGGCCGGCCGCGGTCGTCGCGACGATGAGGGTCCCTGTGACGACCGCCGCGGCGATCGCCTTTCGCGACGCCCGCAGCAACAGCAACGGCGCGAAGACGACAGGAATCACCTTCGTCGCCGCGGCGACGACGACGGCCACCCAGGCGATGGTGGGCTTCGCTCGAGAAGCCGCGTACCACGCGAGCGCCAGGAACAGCAGTTCGAGAATCTCCGGATTCGCCGCCACCGAAAACGCGTAGAACAACCAGCGGAAACAGCACCACGCCGCGAAAGCCACGAAGGCGGTCGTGCGCGTGGCACGCGCCGCGGCCAGCGACAAGACGAATGCCAGAGCGACCGCGGGGATGTTCGCCAGCGCGAAGAAGCTGACTGTGAAGATTCGCGGCCACGCATTCACCAGCCAGCGCTCGAAGACAAACACGGGTCCATACATGATCCTGGTGCCGTCCCACCATCGCGGCTCGTACATCAACGCACTGAAGTCGCCGCTGAACCCGCGGGGCCATGCGTAGACGAAGCCTTCCAGAATCGTGAGGCGCAGACCCCAGGCCGCGGCCGCGACGAGCGCCAGGGACGCCGCGAGGCGTGGCAACGAATTCGAGGCCGTGGCGGCGCGCATGGTGCCCCAAAAAATAGCACGTAGGCCGGGTCCTTTCGGACCCGGCAGCCGAGGCGGGTCCAAAAGGACCCGCCCTACTTCATTTCGCGGGCTGCAACAGTTCTTTGATGCCGCCGAGCGACGCCATGATGCCGCTTGCTTCGAAGGGCAGGAACACGAGCTTGTTGGCGTTGGTCGAGATCTGGCCGAGCGCATCGAGGTATTTCTGCGCGATGAGGTACTGCGCGGGACTGCCGGCCGCGCCGAGCGCCTGCGCGACCACTTGAATCGCCTGCGCTTCAGCCTGCGCGACGCGCAGCCGCGCCTGCGCCTGTCCGTCCGCGGCGAGAATCGCGTCAGGCGGATCTCTTCGGGCGGCGTGATGTTCTTGAGCTCGATCCGCATCACCTTGACGCCCCACTGCTGGGTCGCCGTGTCGAGCGCGGCGCGGAGCTGCGAGTTGGTCGTGTCGCGCGAGGCGAGCGTGTGATCGAGATCGAGCTGACCGATGACGTTGCGGAGCGCCGAGAGCGTGAGCTGCTCGAGACCCCACTTCAGGTTCTGCACCTCATACGTCGCGCGCACGGGATCGGCGATGAGGTAATAGATGACCGCGTCGACCTCCATCGTCACGTTGTCGCGCGTGATCACGGGCTGCGGCTCGATTTTCGTGATCTGCTCGCGCAGGTCGATCGTGTCGCGCACCGAGTCGAGGAACGGGACGATCGTGTTGAGCCCGGCCTCGGCCGTCCGGTGGTACTTGCCGAGCCGCTCGATGATCTTCACCTGCTTCTGCGGGACGATCTTGATCGTCCGCAGCAGGACGATCAGCAGCACGAGAGCCACGCCAAAGAAAACGATGGTGTTCATGCGCGCGTCACCTCCAGCACGATGCCGTCGGCACCGACGACACGGATTGTGGTACCCGACGCGACAGGTTCGGCGCTGCGCGCCGCCCAGTCTTCGCCGCCCACGTTGACGCGGCCGGCGCCCGTCGCGGGTTCAATATCGTGTGTGACCACGCCGAGACGGCCGACCAGCGGATCGGTGCGCGACGGCACGCCCCGTCCGGCGATCCGCGCCATCAAACCCGATCGCAGCCCCACGAGCGACACCGACAGCACGATGACGAACGTGATGAGCTGCGTGGCGGCGCTGAAGCCGAGGTACGCCGCCACCGCGGCGGCCAGCGCGCCGGCGCTGACGAAGGCCGAACCGAAATGGGGAATGGATACCTCGAGGACCGCGGCGACAAACGCCACCGTCAGCCACGTGAGCGCGGACATTTCGGATGCCCAGTTGGAGAGAAACTTCCAAATCAGCCAGATCATAGACGGAAGAGCGGACGTCCTCCGGGTCGACCCGGCCACGGCATCCCGACCAGCATCAGCAGCGTCGCGAGGCCGCAGCAGACGAGCAACCGTGTGCGTTTCGCCGCCGGCGTCTTCGCCTTGCGCGCCAGCACGCGTCCCACGTGCGCGAGAATGACGGCGCCCATCATCGCGGTGGTGTGTTCAACGGCCCAAAACCGCGACGTCGGATCTTTCATCGACTCGCCGAAGTGATTGAGGATCTCCTGCATGTTCGGGCTGAGGGCCAGATAAAGGACCAGGCCGAGCAGCATCTGGAGGTCGAGCGTCATCATCATCACCAGACCCCACCGGTCGGCCACTGAGTGCTCGCCCTCCGACTTGCCGCGCACCGCCGCGAGGGTCGCGCCGACGCCCGCCACGAGTGCAATCCAGCGAATCCAGGAATGAAGGAGGAGGACGGCACTGTACATGCGGTGACGTTAACACGGTCGGGCCAAAACCGTAAAAGACCGACGGTTTTCGTACCTGGTGCAACAGATTTCGCATGTAACCCGGTGCAACGGCACCGGTCTAAGTTTTCGAGAAGGGGAGACGCTCCGATGGCCGACAGCGCGAATCTGATCGCACATCTGCTTCGACGGGCCGGGTTTGGCGTGGGCAGCGACGAGATGGTCGTGTTCGCGGACCTCTCGTACGCGCAGGCCGTTGATCGCCTGCTGAACTACGACGCGATTCCCGACTCGGTCGACTCGAAGATCGGCCAGCCGGGATTTCTCGGCACGACATCTCGAGGGGCGTTCTCGCCCAACACGGTTCCAGACGATGCCCGGCAGCGGTGGCTGTTCCGGATGGTGCATTCACAGCGCCCGCTGCAGGAGAAGATGACTCTCTTCTGGCACAACTACTTCGCGACGGGTTATTCGAAGGTCGCCGGGGTCGTGGGGCCGGCGAACGCGACGCGCCTCATGGCCGCGAAGGCGTCGGACGATCCCGTCAAGCAACGCGGCCAGATCGAGCTCTTCCGCGACTACGCCCTCGGCAATCTGCGCGATCTGCTCATTCAAGTCACGATCGATCCGGCGATGCTGATTTGGCTGGACGGCGACACCAACACCAAAGCGCAGCCTCAAGAGAACTTCGGCCGTGAGCTGATGGAGCTTTTTTCCCGCGGCGTTGGCTACTACACCGAGAGCGACGTGTACGCCGCGGCTCGCGTGTTCACCGGAGTGAACCTGACCTATAACAGCAATGACGTGAAGAATCCGAACACGTCTTTCACCTGGATCTACCGGCCGAACCAACACGAGACGAGCGCGAAGACGTTCAGCTTCCCGATCTACGCCGGCGGCGGCAAGACCATCCCGGCGCGGTCGGCGTCGGTCGGCACGCAGGACGGCGTCGATCTGATCACGGCGCTCGCCAACCATCCCGAGACGGCGCGCCGCGTGGCGGCCAAGCTCTACCACTTCTTCGTCAGTGAAACGATCGCGCCGGATCCCGCGTTCATCGACCAGCTCGGCCTCGTCTACTTGCAAAACGGCACGGCGATCAAGCCGGTGCTGCAGGCGCTCTTCATGTCGCCACAGTTTCAGGACGAGTCGACGTTCTTCACGCGCTACGCGTGGCCCGTGGAGTACGTCGTTCGTGCGATCAAGGAAGTCGGATGGACCGGCTTCTCGGCCGGCAGCACGCTGTCGCCGCTCATCAGCATGGGACAGGAGCTGCTCGAGCCGCCGAACGTTGCCGGTTGGGTGCTGGGCCAGAGCTGGTTCTCGACCGGAGCGATGCTGGCGCGTATGAACTTTGGATCGGCGCTGGCCGGGAATCAGCAGTTCCGCATCGCCACGGCGGCGGCCGGCGCACGCAGCAGTCCGCAGGCGCTCGTCGATTTTCTGACGTCGCGGCTGACCGCGGATGTCGACCCGGGAGTCTACGCCGATCTCGTGAGCTACGCGAGTGCGGGCGGCGTGTGGACGGGATCGGACACGCAGCTGCGGACCAAGGGAGCGGGGATCGTTCACTTGATTCTCGGATCCGCCGGATATCAGTTTGTGTAGGTGACTATGTCCATCACACGACGCACTTTCATCAAGAACGGCGTGGCCGCGTTCACCGTGACTCTGGCGGTGCCGAGATTTCTGTCGGACCTCGCGCGCGCGCAAGGGGCGGTCAGCCGCAACTTGATCGTGCTCGATCTCTCGGGCGGCAACGACGGTCTGAGCATGCTGGTGCCGTACACCGATCCGTTCTACTACAGCCGCCGACCGACGCTCGGCATTCCGGCGGGCACGGTGCTGCCCATCGGCAGCGATTCGAGCGGGAAACCGCTCGGCCTCCATCCGAAGCTCGCCGGGTTGAAAGACATCTTCAACCAGGGACGCCTGGCGCTCATCCAGCGCGTCGGGTACGAGAATTCGAGCCGCTCGCACTTCTTCGGCACCGACATCTGGTCCACGGCGAACCCGGCGAACTCAACCGGCAGCGGATGGGTGGGGCGGTACTTGTCCACGCTCACGCCGCCGCTCGATCCGCTCGTCGCGTGGAACACGACGGGCGACACGCCGCACGCCTTGCAGTCGCCGTCCGTGGCGGTCGCCTCGATTCCCAGCGTCAGCCGCTACGCGTTCGCCAGTCCGACCGGCGGGAGCGAGGCGACACTGGAGCGCGCGGCGGCGACGAGCATTGCGTCGCACGTGCCGGTGGACAAACCGCAGGTCGCCTTTGTGAGCACGACGGTGCAGTCGGCGCTCGCCACGCTCGATCAGGTGGCGGCCGTCGGTCAATACAAACCGAGCGTGGCGTATCCGAACAACGGCTTCGGCCAGGCGCTGCAAGCGATCGCCGGCGCGATGGTCAAGGGGACAGGGACCAAAGTGTTCTGGGTGCAGACCGGCGGATTCGATACGCACGCCTCGCAGGACACGACGGCCGACAACGGCGCCTACGTCAAGCTGATGGTCACGCTCAACGACGGTCTGACCGCGCTCTACAACGACCTGAAGAATCAGGGGCTGCTCAGCGACACGTTGCTGCTCTCGTTCTCGGAATTCGGACGACGAATCACCGAGAACGGCAGCCGCGGCACCGATCACGGCGCGGCGAGCGTGATGCTGGCGATGGGCGGCGGGGTGCGCGGCGGATTGTTTGGCACTGCGGCGAACCTGAGTACGGATCCGCAGAATCCGACGCTCGAGAACAGCGGCGGCGATGTTCACTACGAAACAGATTTCCGGTCGGCGTACGCGAAGGTGATCGACAACTGGTTGGGCGGAGATTCCGTCGCCGTGCTCGGCGGGAACTTCAGAAAGAGCGGGTTGGACTTCGTGTGAAATTTCAGATTTCAGAATTCAGAGTTCAGATTGAGGTCTTCAGACTTCACACTTCACCCTTCAGACTTTTCAACTCTGACAGTTTCTTCCGCGCCGCCAGCAGCTCGTCATGCGCCTGCTCCCAGGCCTGACGCGCCCGCTGCTCAGTAGCCTCCGCGCGCGCGAGATTCTCTTCCGCGGACTTGATCTCGGCCAGGCGCCGAGCCGCTTCCTTGTCGCTCGTCGCGCGAGGCTTCAGCGCCGCGTTCGCCTGCGCCGCGGGATGTGGATCGACTTTCGGCGTGATGCCCGCCAACGCTTCGAGTCCGGCCGGCTGCAATTCCTGCGTCAACCGTCCGTGCGGCTCGATCGGCGCCGCCGCGAGCGAGAGCGCTTCGAACGTCCGCATCAACGCGTCGGGGTGCGGTGTGGATCGCGCGTCTGACGCCAGTCGCTCTGCCTGCTGCACCGCCTCCGCGGCGGCGCGGCGATGGGCGTCGCCGTCGGCGATCACGTCCGCTGATCGTCCTTCCAGCGCGCCGATTTGGGCCTTCCGTAGCCGTTCGCCACTCTTGAGCAATCGATCGTAGACGGGGCGGGCGCGCCAGTACACCTGGTTCACGGCCCAGGGCACGACGGTCGGTTTGACGAGCGTCTTGACCAGCGTCGCCTCGGCGCCGGTCAGCGACGTCGCGAGCGCGTTTCGCGCCGCCGTGAATTCGCCGAGCGCCAACTGGTACAAGCGATCGATCTTCGCGTCCAGCGCTGACACGAGGGCTACGGATGGGAGACCGTGATGCTGTAGGTGGTCGCGACGGTAAGAAAACCCAGGTCGTACGCGACGAGGCAGTAGTGTCCCGAGAAGATCCGACCGCCCAGCGCTTGGACGTTTGGGAGCGCGCTGTTGCTTCCAAAGAGTTGGAGGCTTCCGCTCGTGCAGGTCGCGTCGCCCGTGTAGAGGTTGATGCCAATCTGGGTTCCGGTGACAGGCGTCAGCGTGTTGAGCTTCACGGTGTACTCGCCGGTCGATGATACGGAGAACTGGTGCAGCGGGCCGCTCCCTTTCACAGGGATGGTGCCGGTGAACGGCGGTTCGGTCACGTTCTGCGACGGGTCGCTGATACCACCGCAGTCGATCGCTACGGCGCCGACAACGGCCAGGGCGACGGCGGGAATGAATCGCGAACGCATGGAGTCCTTTCGTGACACTGGCTGTCGAGATTCTCGCATAGCCGCATCCCCCGGCGCGAATGGTTGGAATCGCGCTCGGCAATCTCAATCCTCGAGCAATCCGGCGAAAGACGACGGACGATCCAGCCGTCTCGTACCATGAAAAAAGGATCGGGATCTCGCCCGGCCCGCCGCAGGATCGCGGCGCACGCCGGTCGGCACGTTGCCTCGGGCCGCCGGCAACGCGTCGAGCCGTTCCCAGAACTTCGTGGGATCGCGAAGATCGCCCAGCGCCAGCGCGCGCAGCCAGCCGTGACGCTCGGCGAGCACGAAGGGTCGCCCGCCCAGCTCGAAGGCGCGACGATAGCCCTCGAGGATCGCGTCGCAGGCTTCACGCGCCGAGAGCGCGAGGTGCCCGGCCCGCGTCGCGAGCAGGGCGCTGGCCGCCAGCCGCGTGAGATCGTTCGTATACGGCAGACGCCAGGCCTCGTCTATGTCGTTGAGACCCCACACGAGGCGTCCCTCCGCGTCCCGCCAGGTGCCGAAGTTCTCGACGTGGAGATCGCCGACGGCCAGGACGCGCGGCGCATCGGCTAGATCGGAGCAGGCGTCCGGCCATTGCTGCGCCCAGCGATAGAACGTGCCTCGCAGGAACACGAACGCGCTTTCGGCCATGCGCTCGTGTTTCAAGCGGAGGTCCGCACTCACCACGCGCGTGCGGCGCGCGAGCCAGTCCTCGTACGAGCGCGTGGCGTCGTGGACGTCCATCGTCCGCAGTATAGCCTTGTATAATCGTCGGCCATGAAATGCGCGATCGTGTTGGCGCTCGCCGTCGCATTTGGCGCCGTCCAGATCGCGCCATCGGATCCTTCCTGGCGCCAGCCCTTCGATCCCATCCGCATCGTCGGCAACATCTACTACGTCGGCACGCGCGGCCTGTCGTCGTTTCTTCTCGTCACGCCCGCCGGCGGCGTGCTGATCGACAGCGGGGAAGCCGAGTCGGTGCCGTTCATTCGCGCCAACGTCGAGCGACTCGGGTTCCGGATGAGCGAGATCAAGATCCTGCTGGCCGGTCACGCGCACTTCGATCACGTGGGCGGCCACGCCGAGATGAAACGCCTGACGGGCGCGGGGGTGATGGTGATGGACGCGGACCGCCAAGCGCTCGAGTCGGGCGTCGATCGGTCCGCCCTCGGGGCGCAGGGCTGGAGCCCGGTGAAAGTCGATCGCGTGCTCAAGGACGGCGACACCGTGTCGCTCGGTGGCACGACGCTGACGGCGCACTTGACGCCCGGACACACGCAGGGCTGCACGACGTGGACGACCGAGGCGACGCAGGACGGCCGCCGGTATCGCGTGGCATTTGCGTGCAGCGTCACGATCAACCAGGGCGTGCACCTCGTTTCCAACACCCGCGTGCCTGCCATTGCGGAGCACTACGCGCAGGCGTTTCGCGTGCTGCACGGTCTGACCCCCGACGTGTTCGTCGCGGAACACGGCGGCGTGTTCGGTCTCGACGCGAAGGCCGAGACGGCGCGCGACCTGGAGAAAGGCCAGCCGAATCCGTTCGTCGATCCGCAGGGTTATCGGCGGTTCGTCGAAAAAGCCGAGCAGACGTATCTGACGCAGCTGCGCGCGGAGCAGGGGAAGTGACAATGCGCCGAGGCGCGGTCGGCTTCGCGATCGTGCTCGCGTTCATCGTCGCGTTCGCGCTGACGCCGCCCCGCGGACCGCGGTCCATGCGGCAGTTCAATCCTACGCGCCTCGCGGATCTCGAGGTCCGCATGTGGCAGGCGTACTACTCGAAGGAGCGCCTGCGCCTGTTCTCGCTTCTCGTGACGATGCTGCACGAGCAGTATCACTATTCGTGGACGGTCGCGACGACGGAGGCCTTTCATCTGGCCAGAGCGGCGGCGACGTTCGGCGATCTCAAGGACCACTACGACGTCGTGCTGCCGGATCTCGAGACGGCGTACGCGACAGCGCGGTCGTGGACGAGCGCGAGCTTCGACCCGCGTACGGTCGCGAAGGCCGAGCTCGCGTGGTGGGTGGCGCGCCGGGTGCCGGGCCAGAACAGCCCGGAGCAGGTGGGCGCGCTCATCGCAGACGAGTACGCGCTGCTGTACGAGACGTCGCGCAAGAGCGTGGAGACCTCGGCGTTTCTCCGCGCCGAGGCTGCCGCGCTTCGCGACGCGCAGGCCGAGCATCCTGACTGGATCAGAATCGGCATGCTACTGCAGGCGTCGTACCGCGAGCTGTCAGCGGCTCTCGCCAGTGAAAATGTCTAGCGCGGAGAAAGTCTGAAGTCTCAAGTCTGAAGTGTGAAGACGTTCGACCTCCACTCAGCCTTCAGCCTTCACACTTACCGTCTGTATAGTTATCTCTTCATGTCTACAGCTACCGCTGCAGTTCCCACTCCTCCCTTGTCTTTTCGCGACGTGCTGCGCATTGATGTCATGCGCCGGGTGTGGTACGCGCAGGTCATCAGCCTCTTCGGTGATTTCCTTGCGCTCTTCGCCGTCATCGCCGTGGTCTCGTTCCGCATGCGCGGCACGCCGACGCAGCTTACGGGCGTGCAAATCGCCTACATGCTGCCGATCGTGTTCGTCGGCCCGATCGCCGGCGTCTTCGTCGATCGCTGGCCGCTCAAGCCGACGCTCATCTCGAGCGATCTCATCCGCGCCGTGCTGGCGCTCCTGCTGATTCCGTCGACGGCCGTCCGGCACGTGTACGTCGTGCTCGCCGCGCTCAGCTGCGTGTCGGCGTTCTTCGGTCCGGCGCAGACCGTGACGATTCGCACGTACGTGCCGGCGGCCGGCCTCATGTCGGCCAACGCCCTGATGCAGGTAGCGTTCATGGGCAGCCGCATCGTCGGCCCGGCGACGGCGGGGGCCATTGTCGCCACGTTCACGCCGAAGGTGTGCTACCTGATCGACGTCGCCAGCTTTTTCGTGTCCGCGAGCCTGATCGGATCCGTCGTCATCCGGCGGCCGGCGTCGATCCAGGTGCCCACAGGATCGTCGAGCAACCGCATCCATGCGATTTGGACGGACATGAAAGCCGGGATGCGATTCATCCTGCACCACGCCGCCATCCTGTTCTTCGTGCTGGCGATGGCGGCCGGCCTGTTCACGATTGGGTGCTTTGCGCCGCTGATCTCGATCTACGTGCGCGACACGCTGCACGCGAGCGCGGGACTCTTCGGATTTGTGAGCGGGAACGTCGGCGTGGGCATGCTGATCGGCACGCAGATCGTGCGGCAGCTCTCGCGCAGGTTTTCAGACACGACGCTCGTCATCTCCGGTCTCGCGGGCATCGGCGCCGGCGTCCTGCTGCTGGGCGCTGTGCCGCACATTTCCGCCGCGCTCGCCGCGACGTTCATCATCGGCTTTGCGTTCGCGGCGATTCTGGTGCCGGCGCAGACGCTGATTCAGCGCGAGACGCCGCACGACATGCTCGGGCGCGTCGGGAGCACCAACGCGTCGGTCATCTTCCTGGGACAGATTCTCGGGCTCGTGCTCTCGGGTGTCCTCGCCGAGCTGCTGGGCGTGCGCACGGTGTTCTTCCTGTGCGCCGCCTTGTCGGTCGCGCTCGCGGCCGGCGGGCGAGTCTTCCTGCGCGCGCGCTCGTAGGGCGGGTCCTTTTGGACCCGCCTTCGGCGCCGGGTCCGGAAGGACCCGGCCTACACGTCATCGGTTTCCAGCGTGCTCCTTAATAGTTGCGGCGAAGGTTCATGCCCGCGTACATCGACGCGACCTGATCGCCGTAGCCGTTGAACATCAGCGTCTTGCGTCGCAGGAATTCGCCGATCCGGCGCTCGGTGGCCTGACTCCATTCGACCTGGTCGACTGCCGGATTCACGTTCGCGTAGAACCCGTACCAGTTGGGCACCTGCTCCTGCCATGTGTTCAGCGGCTGCTTGTCCACGAATCGAATGCGGACGATGGATTTGATGCTTTTGAAGCCGTACTTCCAGGGCACCACCAGGCGCAGCGGCGCGCCGTTCTGATTCAAGAGCGTTTCTCCGTAGAGCCCCACCGCGATGATCGTCAGCGGGTGCATCGCTTCGTCCATGCGCAGGCCTTCTTTGTACGGCCACGGCAAGAGCGTCGGAAAGCGCTGCCGCTGTCCGGCCATTTCCCGCGGGCGCTCGACCGTCGTGAACTCCACGAACGTCGCGTTGCCGTTTGGCTGAAAGCGGGCGAGGAGATCGCCAAGGGGGAAGCCGACCCAGGGAATAACCATGGACCAGCCTTCGACGCAGCGGAGGCGATAGACGCGTTCCTCGAGCGCGTGCGGTTTGAGCACGTCTTCGAGCGTGTAGACGCCCGGCTTCGCGCAATGTCCCTCGACCGAAACGGACCACGGTCGTGGTTTGAACGCGGCGGCATTGCGCGCCGGGTCGCTTTTGTCGGCGCCGTACTCGTAAAAGTTGCAGTACGTCGTAATGGCTTGACGCGGTGTGAGCGCGTCAGTGGTCGTGACCAACTTCTTCGTGATCGTGAGCGGTTCGCCGACCGGTGTGGCCGCAGCGTCGTCCGTGTCAAGAACGCCGGCAACCGCGGCCGCCGCGACGAGCCCGGTCGATTGGAGAAACTCCCGCCGATGCAGGTACCACGGCTTTGGCGTGATCGCAGACGCTGCGATGTCCGGCGCCTTCTTGATGAGCATCCCGGTCCTCCAATGCCAGGCGTGCCGCGATCACTCGGCGTGTATAAGCGAGATCGGTTTGGCGGTGAGCGCGCCGATCACGAGTCCGGTCGTGGCCATAATCGCGATCCCGACTGCCGCCTCCGCCGGGTGCGGCAGCGCCTGAAGACCGCGAAGCGTCACCATCTCGGTCGCGATCGGATTCATTCCGGCGAGTGCGTGCTGCATCGCGGCGCCGTACGAGAGCACGCTGGCTGCGAGCGCAACGGCGCTGGCCGGCGCCCACCAACCCAGCGATGGCGCCTGTGTATGCAGCACAAGCCACTGACCGATGCCCACGACGCTGCCGAGCACGAGGCCGCAGCCGATCGGTCCAGCGGCGCCGGCGATGGTGACGGCCGCCTGCAGTCCAATCGCCGCGCTCGCGACAGTCGCCAGCGCCCATCGCACGCCGAGCCGGAATCGCGGCTGCAGCGCGGCACCCTGGACGACGCCGAGCCCCACGCCGAGCAACGCGCCGTAGCTCCACGGCGCGACCGTCATGCCTTCGAGGTACGGATGGTAGAAATACGCGACACACCACGCGAAGGCGTTCGCGAGGAATCCCGCGGCGATCGCGCCGACGGCGCACACGGTCATCCATCGCGCGAAGAATGGCGTCGCGTCGACGTGGAGCCGAACCACCGAGCGGCAGACATCACCGATCACGAAGCCCCAGAAGCCGACCGGCGATCGGCGAGACGAGGCCCGGAGCTGACGAAACACCTCGAGCATCGCGTCGCCGTACTCGCGACGGAAGGTCCGCGGGTAGAAGAAGGTCCGACAGTCGCTGCGCCTCTTCGGTCGCCGCGATCTTTCCGTGCTTGGTCAGTCGATAGCAGCGTCGCCGGTCGCCATCCGCGTCGCACTCCGTGATGAGGCCCGCGGCGTGCAGACGCTTGATCGCCGTGTACAACGTGCCCGGCCCGAGCCGGAGCCGGCCGCCCGAGAGCGCCTCGACGTCCTGCATGAGCCCGTAGCCGTGGCGGGCGCCGCCGAGCAGGGCGAGCAGCACGTGGAATTCAGCGCGCGTGGGCGTCATGGGCATCTACCGTTCATCGATATATCGACAGACGATATAGACGACGGTGTCGCGTGTCAAGCGTCGTCGACCCGAGATTACGGTTCCTCACTTACCCACTTACCCATTTACCCGATTACCAAATTGATCGTCAGCGTTGTGGCTTGCCAGCCGAAGCTCGCGCTGAGCGGTAGGAGCGCGCGAGCGGAGGCTGGTGGGCCCCCCGGGGATCGAACCCGGGACACCGTGATTAAAAGTCACGTGCTCTACCACTGAGCTAGGGGCCCTGCAGGCGGGATCGCGCGGTGAAAAACGCATCATTGTACTACGCCGCGCGCAGCCGACGGGCGACCGCGCCCGCCTTTCACGTATACTGAGAGTCGCTTATGACCAAGGACACCGCGCGGCAAGTGCTCGTGGTCGAGGACGACGTCTCCGTCCGCCGACCGCTGGTGAAGTTCCTCGAGATGCACGGCTTCGCCGTCGTCACGGCGGAGACGGCGGACGAGGGCCTCGACGCGCTGCGCAAGAATCGTCTGGTGGCGGCCGTCGTCGACCTGCGCCTGCGCCGCGGGTCGGGCCGGGACGTCGTGATCTCCACGCCCGCCGACGTACCCGTGATCATTTTCTCGGGCGTGCCGTCGGAATCCGCCGAGCTCGAGCGCTCGCGGCCCCGCACGCGGCTCATCGAGAAGCCGTACTCGCTCGTGCTGCTGGTCGAGACGCTCGAACAGATGCTCGCGGAGTCCGGCGCCGGCTCACAGAATCTTCATTCCTAACGCCGAGAGCGCCAGCTCGGTGCCAAGCTGCGCGGTCGTGTTGCGGACGTCGAGGGTCGGGTTCACCTCCACGAGATCGAGCGAGGTGAGCAGCCCCGAATCCGCGACGATCTCCATCACCATGTGCGCCTCCCGGTAGTCGAGTCCGCCCTTGACGGGCGTGCCGACTCCCGGCGCGATCAGCGGATCGCAGACGTCCATGTCGAACGAGACGTGAATGCCCGCCGTACCGTTGCCGGCGAGATTCACGGCTTGCTCGACAATCGACGCGATCCCCTGTCGATCGATGTCTTTCATCGTGAAAACGTGGACGTGCGAGTCGCGTACGGCAACCTTCTCGCGCTCATCCAGATTGCGGACGCCGATCAGCACCGTGTGCGCCGGCAGCGCTTTCGGCGAGAACGTGCCGATCTTCGAGAGCTCGGCCGGCTCCTGGCCGAGGAGCGCCGCGAGCGGCATGCCATGAACGTTGCCGGAGAGCGAGGTGGCCGGTGTATTCATGTCACCGTGCGCGTCCACCCAGAGCAGGCCGATCGGCAGGCCCTTCGACTGTCTGGCCCACTCCGCCGCGGCGGCCACGGATCCGGCGGCGACACTGTGATCGCCGCCGAGGACGACCGGCATC
>JACPZV010000347.1 GCA_016195295.1 Acidobacteriota bacterium | reverse complement strand
TCACCACCGCCAACGGACTCCCGGACGATAAGGTTTTTTGCGTCGCCGTGGACGGCGATCGGGTTTGGGCCGCGAGATCGCACGCGCGAAAGTGCTTGCCCGATCATGTCTTACAGTCCGACGACATTTCTGGCGGCTGAGTGAATTTGCGCACCGTGGTCACGGGTGCGCACGCGGACTCGATCGCTTCGCAAGTCCGTGATCGGCATCGTGGACCCAAATTCGATTTGATGCGTCTAACCACGAAGTGACACCCATCGCCGAACCCCCCGCTGAAAACCATGTCAACGATGTCAACGACGTCGAACATCTCGACGCCTTTCACGATCTGCTCCCTGCACTCGCGCGCGCGCTCGACGTGCGCGACATCTTTCAGCACTTGAGCGCCGTCGCGTCGCGCATCGTGCCGCACGACGAAGCGAACCTCGCGCTGGTCACCGATGACGCCTCGCAGTTCCGTCTCTATGCCAGCACGCGCGACGGGGCGCCCGAGATGGTCTGTCGTGGACAGGGCTGCCCGATCGGCGAGGCCGACGCGCCGCAAATCTTCGACACCGTCCCCGGACCCGAGCGGGGTTTGCGCTCGGGCCTGAGCGTGCCGGTCCGCATCGACGACCAGATGGTCGGCGTGTTCGCGCTGTTCTCGCGGCGTGTCCGCGCCTACTCGACGCGCGATCTGACGCTCGCCGAGCGCCTCGCCGGCTACGTCGCCGTCGCGTTGGCGCATCAGCGGCTCGCGGAGTCCGCGCGTCAGGCGGCGGTCGAGCGGGAACGCTCGGCGAATATCGAAAGCTCGGTGGAGCTGCTGCGCGCGATTTCGAGCGTGCTCGACATCCGCACCGTCTTCCCGCGCGTGTCGGAAATCGCGAACAAGATGCTGCCGCACGACCGCCTCACGATGATGTTTCACGACCAGCACGGCAACATCGTGCTGGAAGCGGCGTCGACCGACGAGTTTCCCGACCTGACCCGTCTCGTCAAGTCTGCCAACCATGCGCCTGACGCGGACTTCCACATCGTCGACGATTTCAGAACGGCGACGCTGGCGATTGTCGACCCGCCCGACCTGCGGGAGCGGCTGGTGGCCGCCGGATACCGCTCCTTCCTCATCGTGATGACGCGGGCGCGCGATCAGGCGATGGGGCTCGGCTTCTGGTCCAAGCGCCCGCAGGCGTTCGCGCGGGCCGACGTCGCGGTCGCGCGCCGGATCGCCGATCACGTCGCGCTCGCGCTCTCGCACGAGCAGCTGGCCGGGGCGGCGCAGCAAGTCGCCGAAGCGCAGGCGCGCGCCGCGCACCTCGAGTCGCGCGTGCAGACGCTCGCCGAAGAGCTCGAGCTGAAGACCGGGCACGGTCGTGTCGTCGGGCAGTCCCCGGAGTGGATGGATGTGCTGAAGAAGGCGACGCAGGTCGCCGCGACGGAGACGACGGTCCTGCTGAGCGGGGAATCGGGCACGGGCAAGGAAGTGGTGGCGCGATTCGTTCATCGCGCGTCCGCCAGAAAAGGCGGGCCGTTCATCGCGCTGAATTGCGCCGCGCTGCCCGAGCAGTTGCTCGAGTCGGAGCTCTTCGGCTACGAGCGCGGCGCGTTTACGGGCGCGCAGCAGCCCAAGCCGGGACAGATCGAGCTCGCCGCCGGCGGCGTGTTGTTTCTCGACGAGGTCGGCGAGATGAGTCCGTCGGCGCAGGCCAAGTTCCTGCGCGTGCTCCAGGAGCGCGAGTTTCAGCGGCTCGGCGGCACCCGCCCGCTCAAGGCGAACGTGCGCGTCGTCGCGGCTACGAACAAGGATCTGCGGAAAGCGGTTGAGCGCGGCGACTTTCGCGAAGATCTGTTCTACCGGCTGCAGGTGTTCGACATTCGCATCGCGCCGCTGCGCGAGCGGAAGACGGACATCCTCCCGCTCAGCGACTCGTTCCTGCACGAGATCGGCAAGTCCTTCGGGCGTCCGCCGGCCGGCCTGACGCACGACGCGCGGGAAGCGCTGCTGCTCTACGACTGGCCGGGCAACGTCCGCGAGCTGCGCAACGCGCTCGAGCGGGCGGCGATTCTGTGCGAGGGTGGACTGATCAGCGCGCAGCACTTGTCGCTGCAGGGCTCGACGCGTCCGTTCCACACGGTGACGACCGATCTCAATACCGTGGAGCGCGACACGATCGCGCAGGTCCTGCACGACTGCCACTGGAACAAGTCGAAGGCCGCCAAACGTCTTGGCCTGTCGCGCACGCAGCTCTACGTGCGTCTGCGTAAGTACGATCTCGAGCGTCCGCCCGCCTAGCGCCTGTCGCCGAGCCCACGATCCGAGAACCTGCTAGCAGAACGGCGGTTTCAAGACGATCGAGGATGCCCGCGAGCTAGGCGTGTGCTGATGCCCGTTCCATGTTGAGCATCGGTGTTCGGATAGAGCACGGGCCTTCTAAGCTCTGGGCCGCTGGTTCGAGTCCAGCCGGGCGCGCCAGCCTCTCAGCGCACATAACAGCACGTACGCCGCGTGGACCATGTCGTTGGGTTCACGCGGGCTCCGGCAACGTCACCACGAATGACGCTCCGCGCTTGGCATTATTCTCGGCGGCAATCGTGCCACCGTGCGCCTCCACGATGCGTTTCGCGATACTGAGACCGAGACCGTAGCCGCCCGTCTTCTTGGACCGGGAGCGATCCACACGGAAAAACGGTTCAAAGAGGCTCGGCATATCGCGTTCGGAAATGCCCGGACCGTCGTCGGTCACGCGAATCACCACTGCCTGGCCATTCTGCGTCGCGGAGACTTCGACGGGAGAGCTGTCAGGCAACGAGTACTTGATGGCGTTCTCCAGGAGGTTTCGGATGACCGTCCGCATCCTGTCCAGATCGATGTCCACAAGAATCTCCGGCGTCGTCGGAACCACCCGAACACTCGGCGGACGATCGTCATAGTTCCGGGCGACCTCGCCGAGAAGAGCAACCACGTTCTGACGCGTTGTGCTGATGCCACGGCCGTCACGCAGCCGTTCGAATTCGAGCAGCTCGCCGATCATGATCTCCATTTCGGCCATGTCGGCGGCCATGCGGGCCTTCATATCCGGATCGGCGACCAGTTCGAGGGCGACTTTCAGGCGGGTCACCGGCGATCGCAGCTCGTGGCTGACGTCGAGCAGCAATTGATCTCGCGCTCGGATCATGTCTTTGATGCGGCCGACCATCCGATTGAACGCATCCGTCAACGCGCCGAACTCGTCGCCGGAACGCTTGGGGACGGCGATGTCGAGGTCACCTTCACTCAATCGGGTGACGCCGTCGCCGAGCCAACGCAGCGGCAACAGCAGCCGCCTCAGGACGCCGTGAGCCGCGAAGACGACCGTCGCGATCAGCAGCAGTACCACGCCAGGCACGACGAGATGCGCGGTGTGCATTCGCTCGCTTAACTTCCATGCAAATACGTACGTGCCGCCGTTCGGCGCGGACGTCACGTAATAATGTCGCCCGCTGAACGAGCCGCGCTCGTGACGCCGTGCCTCCGCGATCGTGGGCAGGTTCTCAGCCGTCGCCCACGCGCCATCAGGGCCTTCGTAGCGCGTCTGCACGTCGAGACGCTCGCCGATTTCTTTTGCTCTTTCATAACTTGGCGCCGTCGTGGCCACGGTGTGCATATATTCGTGCACGACGCCATCGATCGACGCGTTCATCACCGGACCGAGGTACAGCAGCACGAACGCCAGCACGAGCACGAGCAGAATGGCGGCCATCGCGAGCATGATGGCCACGAGCTTGGTGAATACGGATTGGCGCACATGCAGAAGCCACGCGCGTTCACTCATCGCTTCCTCCGATGAATCTGTAGCCGATCCCTCGCATGGTGCGGATAAACGTAGGTTGTCTGGGATCGTCACCGAGCTTCTGGCGCAGTCGACTGACCAGGACATCGACGGATCGGTCGTAGGCTTCCCAGTCGATGCCGCGCGTCTGGTCCATGATGCGATCGCGACTGAGGACGCGCCCGCGATTGCGCACGAGCATCCCGAGCAGTTCGAACTCGGCCGGCGTGAGCGAAAGCAATTGACCGTTGAGGCGCGCCGACGATGTGGTCCAATTCACCTCCAGGGGACCCACACGGATGCGCTCCTCGGACACGACCGTCGCGCCTCGACGCAGCACGGCCTGCATCCGAGCCAGCAGCTCGCGCGGTTCGAATGGTTTCGGGAGGTAGTCGTCCGCTCCCAGCTCGAGCCCCACGATCCGATCCGCGACGTCTCCACGTGCCGTCAGCATGATGATCGGAACCCGACTGCTTTCGCGCACCTTACGGCAGACGGCGAAGCCATCCATGTCGGGCAGCATGACGTCGAGGATCACGATGTCGGGAGGATCGACTCTGAGCGCGTGCAGACCTTCATCCGGATGGACGACGGCTCGCACGCCGACGTTGAATCGACCCAGATACTCCACAAGCAGGGCATTCAACTTCTCGTCATCATCGATCAAAAGCACGCGCATTCGAGCCGATCGAGCGACCGTCATCGTCTCGTGCTCATATAACTGCCGTCCTAGGGTTCTATCGGTGATGCAGGGCACCGAGGCCGCTGCCGGCGAGGTGCAGGATGACGAACACCAGCATCAGGCCAACAATAAGGATCGCAAACACCTTCATCCAGACCGGTGCGCGCCCGTTGTCGCCGACTGTCTTGGTATCAGAGACCTGATGCGGCTCGTTCTGTTTGCGCCGCCCGTATGCCGTCATCCCCTGCGGCTTGTATACCGACATCGTGACGTTCAGGAGTAGCGCGAGCAGCGCCGCACCGGCGTCGCCTACGAGTTGGATCTGCAGCCGGCCGACGTCTCCACTGGACCATGTGGTGTCTCTCGCGACCGCTGCCAGACGACCAATCGGCTGCGTGTGCAGGAGCAAGAGGACGGTCGCAAGGACCGTCAGCATGAATTTCACGAGGACCCAATAGTGCCGGAACAAACCCCACGGAGTGCCCAGCGACACGACGAGGCCGGTCAGCAGCGCACCGAACGCCAACGGGATGATCACGGACCAGGTGATCATCTCGGTCGCCAAATAGGCGGATCGCATCGTCTGCAAATCGTGACTGGTCAGGCCGGCGACGGCCAGCGCGAGGAAGGTCGCGACGGCTCCCAGCCAGCTCACCGACGCGGTGACATGCGCAGTGAGCGCGAGCTTGCGAAGTTCCGATGTCACTGTTGTCGCTGTCGAGGCTACACGAGACGCCTTCGTCTCCAGACCCAGAATCCGGCCGACTGTCCTACAACGACTGCGATGATGCTGAGGACGAGCAAGAGCGTAAAGGGCGACGCCATCCGCAAGAACGCCCCGTAGAAGAACGCATGGAGGATGACGAGCGCAAGCAACGCGTAGGTCAAGCGCTGGAGCCACTTCCATGGTGCGGCTTTGAGCTTCCGTAGCGCCACGTCGCTGGACGTGGCGAGCAGTCCGAGCACAATCACGGACGCGGCGAGTCCCGTCCAGTTGCCTATGCCAAAACTATTGGTCAACGGACGACCGTCTTCAGTCACGAAGAAATGCACGACGCTCGACGTCACGCTGCTGCCGTGGCTGACATGCACCAGCACCGCAGCGACGACGTGCGCGAGGCTGAAGATCGCAGTCCATATCCCCACATCACGGCGCAGATAGCTCGAGACCGGATTCCGTCTGCGGAGCAGGAGGTTCGCGGGACCGAGAAGAAGCGTGAGCGCAAGAAAAACGACGCCGAGGTAGCCCGTGGCCACCGTGAACTGCTGAACGCGTCGCGACAGCGACGAGTCGGCGCGCTGGTCCTGTGTTTCCGTGTTGCTGCCGCCGTGCCTCGAACCAGCATCGCGCCCGGCATGAGCCGTCGATTCGGGCTCGGCCGGAGGCCGTACGCCTGGCGGTCGGTGACCGCTGTGGCTCGTCCGTCCTGCGTGGTCGCCGCCATGATCTCTCAATCTGGTCTGCGCTCCGTCATGTTCGCCACCTCTGGCCGCGCCATGGCCCATCGGGCCGCCATCGCCTCGCGCCTGGGGGAACGCGCCGCTCATGATGTCCCTATGCCCGTACGCACCGACGTCGAAGAGCGGGACCGTCATGAACACGAGGAGGAGCAACGCGCTGGCAAGGGCGAGCGGCAGATGGTGAAAAAGGAAGCGGCGGCGCTGATCGCTGTCCGTGCCAAGCGGCCGAATCGATGATTCGATGACTGGTTTCATCGGTGACCCTCACCGCTTCTGGCTGGATAGACGTGCGATGGCAGTACGCAACTGCACCGTTTGGCCGCTACTCTCTGCCCACGCGAAGACCAGCTCGTCGCCATGGCGTGCAACGCGGGGTGAGCCACTGGCGCGGCCTCCGGCGACGCCGGCAACGGTGACCGGCGCGGAGCGCGCGCCGTCCGTCGCGACGCGCCGCGCACGAAACTGCGAGCGGCCATCGGCAAACTCGATCCAGGTAGCCAGCGCCGATCCGTCCGGCAGCATCTCGACATCTACACGACCGAGCGATGCGCCATCGTCGAGCCGGATGGGCTGGCTGAACGTGCGGCCAGCATCACGCGAGAACACAAGGTACGCGTGTCCCTGGTCCTGCTTGACGGTGTACCACGCGATGGCGATGTTGCGACCGCTGGCGCTCAGCGCCGGACCGTTGATGGGGCACGCCGGAATTCGCCAGTTGTCCGCGTGTACGGCGGTTGGCTCACTCCACCGTCCTTGCGCGAAGCGCGACACGTAGATATCCCGAATCTCGTCGTCACTGCGGTTGCGATACGCCCCCAGCACACCTTCGGAGGTGACAACGGCAGCGGTCGAACAACACTCGCAGACGCGCAGGTCGATCGGCATTGCGGCGGTCTGCTTCCACGCGGTATCAAATGAGGCGAAGCGCAGGGTCATCGCGCCGCTCCCACTCATGGCGCCGCTTCCGGCTCGTCCGCCGTGCCCTTCGTGTCCCTGTTGTCCGCTTGACTGCTGCTGCACATGGTCGGCGCCCGCCGGATGGTTGTGCCCGCTCCTCGCGTCATCGCCGGTCCCTGACGCCATCGCGGGGCCATCGAGCCAGATCAAACCGAGGCCGGCGCCCGGCATCTGGAATAGCGACGCAACCAATGCCGGTAATGCCACCGAGAATCCATCCCTTCATGTTTCTCACTCCTGTCGTGACGCTGACGATTTCCGACGACCGATCCGGCACATGGCGGTCCAGCGCAACACGCCTCAAACTGACCACCGCCGAGTCCCAGTATCAGGGGCGAACGTTTCTCGATTGTTGCTGGAATGTAACGGCATGAAACACCGGCTCATACCGTGAAAGAACGCGAGTCTTTCACCTTAGCCGACCGGTATCCGAAAACCGACGCTTCTAAGCCGGGGGGCGCAGGCTCGAGTTCTGCCCGGGCGCGCCAGCCGAGCGCGCCGAAGTACGTGTCGTTCGCATCGAACGAACGCGGATTCAAAGAAATCCATCGACGCCTTGGACCAGTGAACTGGAGAACGGCACTCGCTGAGGTGAGGCAAGTGGTGGGCGCACCTGGTGGGCGCACTTTGAGTTCAGGCGATAAGCGTAGCGACAAGCGACAACACTGTTGCAGTCGCCGTCAGAAAACGAAGACGTGTCAACGCATCAATCCTCGTTGAGCTCACGATTGAACACGATGTCTCACGCCGTCCGGCCATCGTCGGTGGACGAGTCACCGGATCGAGCGCAATACGTATCGAGCCAGTGTTACCATACGTATATGCCGAAGCTGACCTTGAGCGTCGACGAGAAGGTGGTTCGCGGCGCGAAGCGGTACGCAGCCGCTCAAGGCACGTCGGTGTCGCGGCTCGTCGAACGTTATCTGGATCTCCTGGCGAGACCGTTCGACATGGCTCAGGCTCCGCCTGTCCTGCGCATGCTTCGCGGTGCGGCTCGTAACGTTCCCGCCGATGCGCATCGCAAGCATCTCGCCGGTCATTGATCCAACCGCGGCCCTGAGTTGGATCCTGGCCAAGTGATCTCGTCCGCTTAGCCCTGAATTCCGTGCGGCACATAGCGCGAGGCTTTAGCCGAGCGTCGTGCTCGTCTGAAGGCTCGCCCTACGTGACTTGTTCCTTCGGCGTTCGCAGGCTGCAGCGCTGCAGCCGCGGGTCGATCCGGCGCGCGACCGACGGCCACATCTTCGGATCGCTGCGCGCCAGCGCGTCGATCTCGTCGTTGGTCAGCTCGAATCCCTGCTCGCGCAGGTCCGCCAGCGTTTCGTGAGGATGCTCGACGAACCGCAGCCGCAGATCTTCATCCGTCAGCAGCCGGCCGATCATCAGTTGAACAGTCTTTTGGGACATTTCCTGACTCCGCCAGACTGCAGAGGCAATTTGCGCGCCAGCGCGTGCCTCGGCTGGAAGATGCGCGCTGCATGGGCCGACACATGGGTCGGCCCCCTCGACGACGCATGGAAGCGCCTCTCGATGTGTACACACGCGAGCACAGTGCGTATTGGCACGCAGTTCTCGCACGTGCCGGCTCTCATCACCGTCGAGTCCTCACACGCGTAACTGGTTGCGCGATCGCGCGATAAAGACCCGCGCGTCTCGATTCGGCGACGTGGCGTCGGCCTTGCCACTCACGACGCCCGTGCCCTGGCGGCAATCCCAAAGAGTGGTTGTCGATTTCGGGGTCCCTCGATCGTCTATCACGTGAGGGAAAGGAGCTTATGGCCAAACGAATGTTTCTGATGCTGACCGTCACCGCCGCCTGCATTGCGGCTCTCGGTTTCGTGAAATTCCGGCAGATCAAGACAGCCATTGCGGTGTACGCGTCGTTCCAGCCGCCACCTGAAGCCGTCACCACCATCGTGGTCGTTCAGGACAAATGGCCGGACACCTTGACCGCCATCGGCACCGTCGCGGCGGCTCGCGGCGTGACCGTGAGCGCGGATCTGCCGGGCGTCGTCGATCGGATCGGATTCGAATCCGGACAGTCCGTACGCGAAGGTGACGTCCTCGCCCAGCTCGACACGCGCCAGGAGCGGGCGCAGTTGACCGCCGCTGAGGCGCAGCGCGATCTCGCGAAAGCGAACTTCGAGCGCATGGAAGGGCTGCTCGCGCAGCGCGTCATCTCGAAAGCGGAATACGACCAGGCGACCGCGGACCAGCGCCAGGCCGATGCGCGCGTCGGAGAAATTCGCGCCGCGATCGATCGAAAGACCATTCGCGCGCCGTTCGCGGGCATCCTCGGCATCCGCCAAATCAACCTGGGGCAGTACCTGTCAGGCGGCAATGCGGTGGTGAACCTGCAGGCTCTCGATCCGATCTATGTGAACTTCGGCGTCCCGCAGCAGGACGCCGGCAAAGTCGTCGTCGGTCACGGCGTCCGCATCTCGATCGACGACGGGTCGGGTGCGCAGTTCGCCGGTCGCGTCTCGGCGATCGACTCGGTCGTCGATCCAGGAACACGCAACGTCCAGGTACAGACGACGCTCGCCAATCCTGGCGGCAGGCTGCGGCCGGGCATGTTCGTCCAGACGGAGCTGACGCTCGGCGTCGGCCGTTCGATCGTGACGTTGCCGGCGTCGGCCATCAGCTACGCGCCGTACGGCGATTCGGTCTTCGTCGTCACGGATCTCAAGGACGCGAAGGGACAGATCTACCGCGGCGTCCGCCAGCAGATCGTCAAGCTCGGCGCCACGCGCGGCGACCAGGTCGCGATCGTCTCCGGCATCAAACCGGGAGACGAGGTCGTGAGCTCCGGGGTGTTCAAACTGCGCAACGGCGCGGCGGTCCTCGTCAACAACCACGTCAAGCCTGGCAACAACCCGAAGCCCCGACCGGAGAACAGCTGATGCGATTCACCGATCTCTTCGTCAAACGGCCGGTACTCTCGGTCGTCGTCAGCCTGATCATTTTGATCGCCGGCGTGCAGTCCATTCGCGCACTGAGCGTCCGGCAGTATCCGCGCAGCGACATCGCCGTCGTGCGAGTGTCGACGGCGTACGTCGGCGCCAACGCGGATCTGGTCCGCGGCTTCATCACGACGCCGCTCGAGCGCGTCATCGCGAGCGCCGACGGCATCGACTACATGGAGTCGTCCAGCGCTCAGAGTCTCAGCGCGATCACCGTGCACCTGAAGCTCAACTACGACACCAACGCGGCGCTCACGCAGATTCAGGCGAAGGTGGCGCAGGTCAGAAACGACTTGCCGCCCGAGGCCGAAGCGCCGGTCATCGAGCTGGAGACCGCCGACGAGCGGTTCGCGGCGATGTACCTCGGGTTCTCGTCCGCCGATCTCGATCCGAACCAGATCACCGACTACCTGGCGCGCGTCGTCCAGCCGAAGCTGAGCGCGATCAGCGGCGTGCAGCGGGCGGACATTCTCGGCGCGCGCACGTTCGCGATGCGGATCTGGCTCAAGCCGGACCGCATGGCGGCGCTCGGCATCTCGCCCTCAGCCCTGCGCGACGCGCTTGCCCGCAACAACTACCTGTCGGCGCTCGGACGGACGAAAGGCTCGATGGTGT
>JACPZV010000301.1 GCA_016195295.1 Acidobacteriota bacterium | reverse complement strand
TTCTTCGGTACGGCGCAATCCCGCTACATGCACTACACAAAGTTCGTCATCGTCGACGACGTCAACCTCAGGTACCGGCTGTATCCCGCGCCGCAAGGGCGCCAGGCGATTCTGCTCAATCGCGACATCATTCGCCTGTTCTCCGGACTGCGCGTCTCCGACTCGTTCCTGCTCCAGAACAACCTGCGCGAGATTCTGTTTCGCAAGCCTGCGTAGGAATTGCGGGATGGCGATAAGCTACTCCCATGGCCCGGCCGGTCATTGCTCTGCTCACCGACTTCGGCACGCGCGATCACTACGCCGGCGCGATGAAAGGCGTGGCGCTGGGGATCTGCCCCGACGCCGCGCTCGTCGACATTTCCCATGACGTGCCGGCACACGACGTGCTCGCGGGCGCACTCGAATTGGCGGCGGTCTATCGCTATTTCCCGGCCGGCACGATCTTTCTGGTCGTCGTCGATCCCGGCGTCGGGTCGACGCGTCGCGGGATTGCCGCCGACGCGGGCGACTTCAAGTTCGTGTCGCCCGACAACGGCGTGTTGACCGCCGTCTTGGACGAGCACGCGCCGCGGCGCGTCGTCGAGTTGAGCGAGCGCCGCTACGCGCGGCCGACCGTGAGCCGCACCTTCGAGGGACGCGATCGATTCGCGCCGGCGGCGGCGTGGCTGGCGAAGGGCATCGAGCTCACCGCGCTCGGCCGGCCCGCGGGAACGATTCAGCGCCTCGCGATTCCGCAGCCGCACGTGCAGGCTGACCGGATCGACGGGGAAGTGCTGCGCGTGGATCGGTTCGGCAATCTCATCACGAACATCGATCGGAAGACCTTCGACCGGCTGGCCGGCGCGCCGGGCGTTCCAATCGAGGTCCACGTCGGCGCGCGTCAAGTTTCCAAGGTCGTCTCCACCTACGCGGACGCGGCGCCCGGTGAAGTCTGCGCGCTGTTCGGCAGCACGGATCATCTGGAGATCGCGGCCAACGGCGCGAGCGCGGCCGCCGAACTCGCGCTGGGACGCGGCGCGCCCGTGCACGTCGCCCGCCGCGCGTGATACGATGGCCGCTTCGATCAGGGCTGGTGAGGCAGGTGAGTCGGGTAGGCCGGGTAGGTAAGCCCGCGTGATTCTCCCCACCCGCCCTACCTGCCCCACCCGCCCTACCCGACCATCATGATTGATTTCAGTCTCTCCGACGAACAGCGACTGCTCGAACAGGCTGTGCGCGAGTGGGGCGCGCGCGAAGTCGCGCCCCACATCAGGGAAAACGATCGCCAGCATCGCTTCGACCGCGACCGCATTCTCGGCGGGATGGCGAAGCTCGGTCTGCTGGGCATTTCGGTGCCGCAGGAGTACGGCGGCGCCGGCATGGACTACATCTGCCTTGGCGTGGCGAGCGAGGAACTCGAGTACGTCGACACGTCGCTGCGCGTCATCATGTCGGTGCACGCGGGGCTGAACTGCCTGTCGCTGCTGACGTGGGGCACCGAGGATCAGAAGCAGCGCTATCTGGTGCCGCAAGCGCAGGGCAAGAAGATCGCCGGCTACGGTCTGACCGAACCGGGCGCCGGCAGCGACGCGCGCGCGATCCAGACGACCGCGATCAAGAAAGGCGATCGCTACGTGTTGAACGGCGAGAAGAGCTGGATCTCGCTCGCCGACGTCGCCGATCACTTCATGGTCATCGCGTGGACCGATCTCGAGAAGAAGCGGCAACGCGACCCGTCCGGGCTGACCGCCTTCATCGTCGAGCGCACGTTCGAAGGCTTCTCGAGCGGCCCGATGAAGGAGAAGTGGGGCATTCTCGCCGGCAACACCGGCTTCTTCAAAATGGACGATGTCGAGGTGCCCGACGCCAACGTCCTCGGGCGCGTGGGCGAGGGGTTCAAGATCGCGATGTTCGCGCTCGATCAGGGGCGCTTCACCGTGGCGGCTGGCGCGACGGGTTTGATTCGCGCGTGTCGCGATGCCAGCGTGGCGTACGCGAAGGAGCGCAAGACCTTCGGCGTCGAAATCGGCCAGCACCAGCTCGTCAAGGAAATGATCGCGCAGATGGAATCCGACTATCAGGCGGCGCGGTTGCTCTGGCTGCGATCGGGATGGCTGAAGAATCACGGCATGCGGAACACGCGGGAGACGGGCGTGGCCAAGTGGTTCGCGACCGTGGCTTCCGAGCGCGCGGCCGGCGACGCCGTGCAGATCCATGGGGCGAATGGATACTCGGACGAGTATCCTGTGGGCCGCTTCTACCGGAACTGCAAGGGCGCCGTCATTTACGAAGGCACGCGCGAAATCCACAAAATCATGCAGGCCGACTATCTGCTCGGCTACCGCACGGATCGACCGACGCGCTGTGAGTTGCCGCCCTTCGCCGAAAGTGTGAAGTCTCAAGGCTGAAGTGTGAAGACTTTCAACTTTCCTTCAGCCTTCAGCCTTCAGACTTGAGACTTTATGGACTCAGACCTCTCGTTAGAGTTCCTCCGCGTCGTCGAACAGGCCGCCATCGCGTGCGCGCGCACGATGGGGCAGGGCGACCGTCATCACTCGGATCAAGTGGCGGTTGAAGCGATGCGCGCCGTGATGGACACGGTGGCGATCGACGGCACGATCGTCATCGGCGAAGGCGAGCGCGATGAAGCGCCGATGCTCTACATCGGCGAAAAAGTCGGGATGGTCCACGCCAAGAACGTCAAGGGACCGAAGCCGGTTCGATTTGCCGAGGTCGACATCGCCGTCGATCCACTCGAGGGCACGAATCTGTGCGCCACCGGCGCCGCCAACGCGATTGCCGTGCTCGCGGCCTCGAACAAAGGCGGCCTGCTGCACGCGCCCGATCTGTACATGGAGAAGCTGGTCGTCGGGCCCAGCTCGAAGGATCACGTGAGCCTCGACGCGCCCGTGCGCGAGAACCTGAAGGCGATCGCCGCGTGTCTCGAGCGCACCGTCGAGGACCTCGTCGTCATCGTGCTCGACCGGCCGCGGCACGAGAAGCTGATTCAGGACATCCGGGCGACCGGCGCGCGCATCCGTTTGATCGGCGACGGCGATCTGTCCGCCGGTATTTCGGCGGCCGTCGTCGGGACCGGCGTGCACGCGGTCATGGGCACGGGCGGGGCGCCGGAAGGCGTGCTGACCGCGGCCGCCATGCGCTGCCTCAACGGCGAAATCTTCGCGCGTCTCGTGGTCAGCAAACCCGAGCACGAAGCGCGCTGCCGCGCGATGGGGATCACGGATTTCAAGAAAGTGTATCGGTCGAAGGATCTCGCGCCTGGCGATCAGATCATCTTCGCCGCGACCGGCGTCACCGACGGCACGTTGATGCGCGGCGTCAGGTTCTTCGGCGACGGGACGCGCACCAGCTCGGTCATCATGCAGAACGATCCACGCCTGATCCGGTTCGTCGACAGCATTCACGTCAACCCGGCGAGCGACGTCAAAATTCATTTCTGAAGTGATAGTGCGGCGTGCTGGGTGCCTGGCGCCGTGCCGGGTGCGGGGTGCCTGGTGCCGTGCCGGGGGCCTGGTGCTGGCACCTGCCACCGCGCTCTGAGCGCGCGACACCCTGCACCGCGCACCCAGCATCCTGCACGGGATTGAGCACGAGGCACCTTGCACACGGTACGGCACGTCGCACCCAGCACCTCAGCACACGGCACCTCGCCGTCGGCCCCCGCGTGGCGCCGCAACGTCTACGCGGTGACCGCCGCGTCATTCCTGGGCTACACGGGCTTCACGCTCGTGATGCCGTTTCTTCCGCTCTTCATCGGTCAGCTCGGCGTGACCGACGTCGGCCAAATCGCGATGTGGACCGGCGTCAGCCTAGGCGTGACGCCCGGGTTGACGGCGCTGCTGGCGCCCGCCTGGGGCCGGCTCGGCGATCGCTACGGTCGCAAGATCATGGTCGAGCGTTCGCTGATCAGCTTCGTCGTGCTCATGACCGCCATGGCATTCGTCACGCGTCCGTGGCACGTGCTGGCGATGCGCGCCATCCAAGGGCTGTTCGCCGGCTACGGATCGCTCTCGGTGGCGATGGCCGCGGAATCGGCGCCGCGCGATCGCATGCCGTCCGCGATCGGCCTCGTGCAGACGGCCCAGCGGCTGGGACCTGGCGTCGGACCGGTGATCGGCGGCGCGCTCGCCGGCCTGGTCGGACTTCGCCGCGCGTTCATCGCCACCGCGCTCTTCTATGCCGTGGGGCTCGTCGTCGTGTTTTGGTTCTACGACGAACGGGCGGTCGACTCGCAGTGGCCGGGCCGCGCTGACCCGGCCGAGGGCGGTCGCGTGACGTTTCGGAGCGTGCTGACGTTTCAGAACTTCGTGCTGATGATGGCGGTGATTTTCGGCCTGCAGTTCGTCGATCGCAGCTTCGGCCCCGTGCTGCCGCTCTACGTGGAGCAGATCGGCGTGGCGCACGCGCGCGTCGCCGTGCTGTCCGGCGTGCTGTTCTCCATCATGGCCGGCGCCGGCGCGCTCGGCCACCACGTTTGCGGCCGGCTGCTGAAGCGGTATCCGGCGCGCCTCGTGATCGCCGGCGGCGCGGCGGCAGCGGCACTCGGATCGGGATTGCTCGGCGCGGGGAGTTTCCGGGTGTTGGTCGTCGCGTCGATCGTGCTGGGCCTCGGGATTGGCGCGGCCATGACCGCCGCGTACAGCGCGGCGGGCAGCGTGATTCCGACCGGGGCGCATGGCGCGGGCTTCGGCGTGCTCACGAGCGCGTCGCTCGTCGGCATGGCGAGCAGCCCGTTCATCGCCGGCTTTCTTGGCGGCGCGTCGATTCGTATCGTATTTTTCGTCGACCTCGCGATCATGGCCGTGCTTGCCGCGCTGGTCCACAGAACCATGGTGTCCGCCGAACGCTCGCCGGGAGAATGACCGCCGCGATGCGCAGAGTATTCGTCGATCCGGGCGCGCCGCAACGCGACGCGATTCAGGAGGCCGCGACGTGGATCGTGCGCGGCGGCGTGATCGCCCTCCCGACCGACACCTTGTACGGGCTCGCCGTCGATCCGTTCCGCGCGGAGGCCGTCGCGCGCGTGTTCGCCGTGAAAGGCCGCGACGCCGAGCGCGCGTTGCCGCTCATCGCCGCCGACACGGCGCAGATCGCCGCGCGTTTCGGTCCGCTGCCGCCGCTCGCCGCGGCGCTGGCCGGCCGCTTCTGGCCTGGACCGCTGACGCTGC
>JACPZV010000300.1 GCA_016195295.1 Acidobacteriota bacterium | reverse complement strand
GCGCCGTGCGCTTGTCATGCATCGTGATCACGACGCCGCGAATCCGCAGCGCCGGGCTGGGGCGCGCCCGCACCTTCCCGATCGTCTCGAGCAGATCGTCGGTGCCCTCGAGCGCGAAGTACGACGACTGGATCGGAATCAGCAGATGCGATGCCGCCACCAGCGCGTTGACGGTCAGGAGCCCCAGCGTCGGCGGACAGTCGATGACGATGTGGGCATAGGTCGCGCGAAGGGGTTCAATCTTGTCCTTGAGCCGGAAATGGGCATCCATCTCCCCGATGAGCTTGGCCTCCAGTTTCGCCAGCGCAATCCGCGACGGCGCAATGGAGAGGTTCGCGACCGGCGACTGGAGGATGACGTCCGCGAACGCCATTGTCGAATCGGCGATCACGTCGTACACGCTCTTCGACCCCTGCGGCATGTCGAGGAACGACATCGTGCTGTTGGCCTGGGGGTCGAGGTCGATGAGGAGCGTGCGTTTTCCGCGGAGGGCCAGGCCCGCCGCCAGGTTGATGGCCGTCGTGGTCTTGCCCACGCCGCCCTTCTGGTTGGCGATAGCGACGATCATGAATGGGCCGCGCTCGGACCGAACGCGGCCATTCTAGCAGACTACATCTTGTATTTGCCGAGGTCGTCCGGGTCGAGGCTCTCGAGCCACTTATGCAGACGGTCGGCGTCGGCCTTCTCGGACGAGAAATCGACCGTCTTGGCATGATCGATCACCGAGTCCTCGACGAAGATCGGCGCCCGCGTTCGCAGCGCCAGCGCAATGGCGTCGCTCGGACGCGCGTCGATCGCCATCGTATCGCCGTTGCGCGAGAGATAGATCAGCGCGTAGAACGTGTTCTCCTGCAGATCGCAAACGACCACCTTCTGCACCGAGGCCTTGAGGTCCTCGATCACGTTGCGGAGCAGGTCGTGCGTCATCGGCCGCGGCGTCGGAATGTTCTCAATCTGCAGCGCAATCGCGTTCGCCTCGAAAATCCCCACCCAGATCGGGAGCACTTTCTGCCCGTCCCGGTCTCGCAGGATGACAATCGGCATGTTCGTGATGGGGTCGACCATCAACCCCTTGAGGGTCATCTCGATTTGCATAACGCTACAACCTAGGCCTCGGACCCGGCGCTGTCAAACCGCTCACCCGCTCGCGCGGCGGCGCGTCCCCAGACACTGTGGGGCCCGGCGCGTTCGATGCGAATCGGTCGCGTCTGCCCCACCCACGCGGTCGGCCCCGGGAGATTGACCACCACGTTGCCGCTCGTCCGCCCCGACAATTCCGTCTCGCGCCGGCGGCTGGCCGCGTCGACGAGCACGTCGACCGTGCGCCCGATCAGCGCCTCGTTCAACCGCGTTTGGATGTCGCGTTGCAGATGCTGTAACGCCACGATCCGGCGCGTCTTTTCCGCCGCCGAGACATCGTCGCCGAGCCGTTTCTCGGCGAGCGTGTTCGGACGCGGCGAGTACTTGAAGGAGAACATGCTGTGGTAGCCGACCGCCGCGGTCAGGCTCAGCGTCTGCTCGAAATCCTCAGCCGTCTCGCTCGGGAACCCGACGATCATATCGGTCGATAGGGCGACGGACGGCAGCGAGGCCCTGATCTGGTCGACCAACGCCAGGTAGCTCTCGCGCGTGTAGCGGCGACGCATCGCCTCGAGCACCCGCGTCGATCCCGATTGCACCGGAAGGTGCAGGTGCCGACACACTTTGGGCAGCGCGGCCATGGCCGCCAGAAAGCGCGGCGTCACGTGCCGGGGATGCGGGCTGGCAAACCGGATACGGTCGATGCCCGCCACCTCGTGCACCGCTTCCAGCAACCCGCTGAAGTCGCACGCGGGATCGTCCGGCGCGGCGTAGTGATTCACGATCTGCCCGAGCAAGTGCACTTCCCGGTGACCGGTCGCCGCGGCCTCGCGCACGTCGGCAAGGATGTCGGCTTTCGGTCGCATACGCTCGTGGCCCCGCGTGTACGGAACCACGCAGAAGCTGCAGAACTCATTGCAGCCTTCGATGATCGTCACGTAGGCCTTGACGGGGTCGGCCCGGCGGGCGACGCCGAGCGGGAACGTCACATCGGCGAGCGGATCGAGGCTGATGAGCGGAGTGAACCGCGGCCCCTTCCGCGCGATGGCCTGCTCCACCAGCAGCGGCAACCGGCGGAGGGCCTGCGTGCCGATCACGATGTCGGTGACGCCCGGCGCCCGCTTGAGGATGGCCGCGCCCTCCTGCTGCGCCACGCAGCCTGCAACGGCCACCACCGGATCGTGCCCCTGCTCGGCGGCAATCTGGCGGAGCTCGCCGAGCCGCGTGTAGAGCTTCTCCTCGGCCCGTTCGCGCACGCTGCACGTGTTGATGACCACCACGTCGGCGTCGGCGGCCCGCTCGGTCGCCTCGAAGCCGGCGTGCTCCAGGAGCCCGGCCATCCGTTCCGAGTCGTGAACGTTCATCTGGCAGCCGAACGTCTCGATGAGGTATTTGCGTGCCATGGCTAGGTGATCGTCCGTCGCGCCTTCGGCGCGCGTCCGGGCCCTTTCACTTTTTCGCGTTCGCCCTCGGCTGGGATGCCGGCGTCGCGGCGGCCACGCCGCTCGCGGGGCGGATTCGCGCGCTCCGCGAGCATCTCACAGGCGGAGCGTCGTAGGCCATCAGTTATCGCTTCCCCGCCCAGCATGCGTGCAAGCTCCTCCACGCGGCCCTGTTCGGTCAACCGCTGCACGCGGGTCCACGTACGTCCGCCTTCAACCCGCTTCTCGACTTGGAACTGTGTATCGGCGTACGCGGCGATCTGCGGCAGATGGGTAATGCACAACACTTGAAACGCCGAGCCGAGCGTCCGCAGCTTCCGTCCCACCACGTCCGCGACGCGCCCGCCGATCCCCGCGTCCACTTCGTCGAAGATCAACCCGGGCGCGGACGCGCTCGCCGGTCGATCCGCCGCGTCACTGAAGCCGTGACGCGAGGTCGCGGTCAGAGTCTTAATCGCCAGCATGATGCGCGAGAGTTCTCCGCCCGACACGATGCGCGTCAGCGGCCGGAGATCCTCACCGGGATTGGGCGACACGAAGAACTCCGCCGCGTCGATGCCGCGCGCGGTCCAGGCAGCTTCCGGGAGCGGCGCATCCCCGAAACGCACGTCGAAGCGCGTCTGCTCCATCGCCAGTTCACTCAAGACCGTCACAAACGTCTCGGCGAACCTCACGGCTCTGCCGCGGCGAGCCTGCGAGAGGTGTTCGGCGGCCGTGACGTACCGAGCCCGTGCGGCCACGAACTCGCGCTCGATCTCGACGAGACGATCGTCGCCGCGCGCCAGATCCGATCGCTCTCTGGCCAGCGCATCGCGGCGAGCCAGCACGTCCGGCAACGTCGGCCCGTACTTTCGCTTCAGCCGCTCGATGAACGCCAGGCGCTCTTCCACTTGCTGGAGCCGAGCCGGCGAGGCTTCGATGCCTTCAGCATACCGCCGGAGAAAGCCCGCCAGATCCTCGAGCTGCGACTTGATGCCGTCGCGGGCCTCCACGTGCGACTGGAACTGCGGATCGAGCGACGCCAGCTCACCGAGCCGCCGCCACACGTGGCCGAGTCCCGCGAGGATGGCGTCGTCACGCTCGTACAGCAATGTGTAACTCTCGAGGCAGAGCCGTTCGACGCGCTCGGCGTTGGCGAGCACCTGGCGGAGCGCGGCGAGTTCGACGTCCTCGCCAGGCTTCAGCGCCGCGCGCTCGATCTCGGCCAGCTGAAACGTGATGAACTCCAGACGCGCATTGCGATCGTGAGCGGCGGCGCGCAAGCGATCCAGCTCGTCGCGCCGGGCGCGCATCACATCGAACGCGGCCGTCGTGGGGGTGACCGCCGTGTCGAGTTGCCCGAACGTGTCGATCACATCGAGGTGCGTCGTGGGATCGAGCAGGGTCTGGTGCTCGTGTTGACCATGTATTTCTATCAGCCGCACCGAGAGATCCTTGAGCGCCCCAGCCGTGGCAAGCGCGCCGTTGATGAACGCGCGACTGCGCCCCTGCGCCGTGATCTCGCGGCGGATCAGCAGTTCCTCGCCGCGGTTTTCGAAGAGCGCCTCGATCGTCGCGAGATCCTCGCCCGTGCGCACCAGATCGCCCGAGGCCCGTGACCCGAGCAGCAATCCGACCGCCTCGACGAGAATCGACTTTCCCGCGCCGGTCTCTCCGGTCAGGACATTGAACCCGGGATCGAACTCCACTTCGACCGAGTCGAGGACGGCGAGGTGGCGGATTCGAAGAAAGCGAAGCATTGGGGAAAGCGCGAGAACTCCAATAGTAACATAGGTTTGACAGCTATTTCATGCCGTGATACAGTTCTGCACGGCGCGCTGTCCCAGCGGCGCACTGCTAGGTGGCGGAGGGCCGTTTGCGCACGCTTGGAAGCCCGCTGCTCGCGCTGTTGTGGCAGGCGCAGGGCGGGATCGCATCCGAAGATTCGGGTCCGGGCCTCGTTCGACTCGTCTTTCGCTCCGGGCGGATAGGAGTTGCCCAAGGTGTTCTCCTGATCCTTGGGTTAGCCTCCGTGGTTTCGCTTGGGATCATCCTCCACAAGCTGTGGACGTTTCGACGGGCCGCGCGGCAGACCGCGCAGTTTCTCGACGTCTTCCGACGCAGCAACAAGTTCTCCGAAGTTCAGGCGGTGTGCGGATCGCTTGGGGCGAGTCCGCTCGTCGGTCTCTTTCAAGCCGGCTACGCTGAACTGACCGCGCAGCTTCGGCACGCTTCAGCCGCGCCTGACCCCTCGAGCGCGTCGGCGTCCAATCCACGCAACCCGGCCGGGCGTCCAACTCTCAAGAGCCTGACGGCCGTGGACCGCGCCCTGCTGCGCGCATCGGCCGTCGAGCTTAATAAGCTCGAGCACCGCGTCGGGTTCCTCGCCACGACGGCGAGCATCGCGCCGTTCATCGGGTTGTTCGGCACTGTGTGGGGCATCATCAGCGCCTTTGAAGGCATCGGCCAAACTGGCTCGACGAACCTCGGCGTGGTTGCGCCCGGCATCGCCGACGCACTCGTCGCCACGGCGGCCGGTTTGTTCACGGCGATTCCCGCCGTGTACTTCTACAACGGCCTGTCCCAGCGCGTGAAGCTGTTCGCGTCGGAGATGGACGATTTCGCCATGGAGTTTCTCAACATCGCGGAAAGGAACTTCACCTGATGCCCAAGGTGCAGTCGGTCGAGACCGCCGGACCGGGCCGCCCGGGCCGAGGCCGGCGCGTGGCTTCGTCGCTGGCAGAGATCAATGTCGTCCCGCTGGTCGACGTGATGCTGGTGTTGCTGATCATCTTCATGGTGACCGCGCCGATGATCCAGCGCGGGATGGACGTGAAACTCCCCGTCGCACGGCGCGCCGCGCAAATCGCCGGCGAGCGCATCTTCGTCACCGTGCCGCTCGCCTACCGGCAATCGCACATCGTGTACCTCGGCGATGAACCGATCCACGCGGAGATTCTGCAGGAGCGCGTGC
>JACPZV010000299.1 GCA_016195295.1 Acidobacteriota bacterium | reverse complement strand
GCCGTCGCCGCCGATCGCGTTGCCGACCATCACGTACAACGATACGACGACCATCCACATGAACGGCGAGGACGTGCGCCTGATCCCGATGCCCGTGGCGCACACCGACGGCGACACGCTGGTGCACTTTCCCGGACCGAACGTCCTCATGACCGGCGCTTTCTACCGATCGGCCGGCTATCCGTTCTTCGATCGCGCGAACGGCGGGACGCTGAAAGGCCTGCTCGATGCATTGCAGGCCGTCGTCGATCTCGCGAAGCCGGACACGAAGATCATCCCGTGACACGGCGAGATCGTGAGCAGGACGGCCGTCGCCGCGCACAAGGAGATGGCCATCGTCATTCGCGAGCGCGTCGCGGCGCTCGTCAAGCAGGGCAGAACCGCGGACGAGGTCGTCGCGGCGAAGCCCACGGCCGACTACGACGCGAAGGTTCCGCAGGGCACGACGACGTCCGAGCGGTTCCTGCGGGCGCTTCACGCGGAACTCAGCGCCACGAAGTAACCGCCTGTGGTGCCCGAGGCCGCCACGAAGGCGATTCTGTACGCCGCGCTGCTCCCGACCGTGGGAGCCAGCGCGGCGTTTTTGTTTCTCGTACCCCACGCGCTGGGGGAGTCGGACGACGCGCGTCGCGCGCAGATCGAGGCGTTGTTTCGTCGCGCCGGCGTCACCGCCGCGGCGTGCGTCGTCTTGGCGCTGGGGTTGCGCGCTTGGGCGCAGGCCGCCGCGGCGTTCGGACTCGCGGACTCGTTCTCACGAGGTTCACTTCACGCGATCGCCGTCGAAAGCCGCTGGGGCCAGCGCTGGCAACTGCAAATGCTCGCGGCCGTCGCGTGCGTGGCTGCATACGCCTTCGCTCGTGGCGGTCGACGTGTCGCATGGGCCGCCGTGGCGACCGCGAGCGTCGCGCTCTGCGCGTCGTTGACGCTGACCGGACATGCCGCCGGGTCGGCGGCGCGAATGGCCGTGCACGCCACCCATCTGATTGCTGCCGGTGTCTGGATCGGCACGTTGACGACGCTCATGATCGTCTCGCCGGCGATCGACCCGAAGACACGTGCCGCGCTGTTCCACGCCTTCTCGCCGCTCGCGTTGACTGGCGCGGGCCTCGCCGCCGCCGCCGGTCTGACGGCGGCGGAAATGTATGTCGGGGCCGTCAGCAATCTCTGGTTGACGGCGTACGGCCGCGCGCTGGTTGTGAAGGTGGCGTGCGTCGTCGGCGTCGCGGCGTGCGGGTACGCGAACTGGCGCCGCGCGCGCGCCGGTGCGGTTCCTCGTTGGCCCGTCGCGATCGAACTCCTCCTGGCGGCGGCCGTGGTCGTCGTCACCGCGGTTCTCACCGAGATCGAGCATCCCTAGTCAGCCGGGTCCGAAAGGACCCGGCCTACTGGGTCCGGGTTACGCCCGCTCTTCTTCGATCTGTAGGCCGGGTCCTTTGGACCCGGCTGATCCGCGCGATGTCGAGTAGGCCGAGTCCTTTCATCAACTGCCACATGCCCGCGATTCAGCAGGTGATCGGGGACGCAAAGATCCGCAGTCACACCTTCAAGTTCATTCCGCCGTCGGACACCGACGCGCTGAACGTGCCGAATCCCTGCACCACGTGTCACGCCGACAAGTCGACCGTGTGGGCGGCGGCCGCGCTGCGCGGCTGGCCCGAGTTCTCGCCGTGGAGGGTGGCCCGGTAGCGATCAGAACGTGACGCGCGTGCCGGCCCACAGCGTCCGCGGCGCGCCGGGCGCGAAGAACGTCGCGTGCTGCACGGGGAAGGCCCCGTTGATGGCGGGCAGCGGCCGAGCGATGAAGGTGCCGATGTCGGTGAACCCCGTGGGTCCCAGTTGCGCAGCCGTGTCGTATCGGCGATCGAACAGATTGTCGATCTGGGCGAGTACCTGCAGCCTCGCGGTCAGTTGATAGTGCGCGCCCGCGTTCACCACGGCGTAGCCGGGCGACGTCCCGGGCCCGAGATAGTATGTGCCGTCGGCCCGATGCTGGTTGTTTTCGTTGCCTCTCGCGTAGGAGCTCGACACGGCGACCAGACCGAGATCCAGCGAGAGCTTCGAGGTCGCGTCGAGATCCGCAAACGCCTTTAGGAGATGCCGCGGGCTAAGCGGAACGTGATCGCCGGGCCGAATGTCGATCGTCCCCTCCAGGCCCTTGCTACCCTGTAGCGCGGCGTCGTTCGTGCTGTTGCGCGATCCATCGACGGTCTCGGCGCTCTGGTACGTGGCGTCGAGGTACGTGTAACCGCTCCCCGCGGTGACGCGTCCGAGACGTCCGTTCACGCCGAGTTCGATGCCCTGCCGGCGCGTCTCGCCGAAGTTCCTGAAATAGCCGAAGCCGGTCTGCCTCGACGCGACGAACAGAATGTCGCGGTGATTCTCAGCGAGGAAGACGCCGACGTGCCAGCTCATGGGGCTGCGGGGCGCGGTGCCGCCGCGCACGCCGCCCTCCCACGTCCGGGTGACGACCTGGTCGAGTGGCGGATCGCCGGCCATCGCGTTGGGCAGCTTGCACGGTTGATTCGCATCGGCGCAGCCCAGCTCGATCGACGTCGGCGCGCGGCTGCCTTCGCTGTAGCCGAGATAGACGTTCACAGCGCGCGACGGATTGAACGTGACGCCGGCCGCGGGATTGAATCGGCCGAAAACGCTGTCACCGTCGAGCGAGCCCGGCCCGCCTCCCGGATTGATGTGGTCGCGGTTGTGGATCGTCGTGCTGTTGTACCGGCCGGAGAGCGTGACGTGCACGGCCTGGCCGATCGCCAGCGTGTCGGTCGCGTACGCGCTCCACGTGTGCATGAAGCCGTCGAGATCGACGCGCGTGTCGTACGGGACGCCGTCGACGGTGCCGCCGGTCACGCCGTCGGCGAACGCCCCGACGCCTGTCACGCTGCGGTCCGGGTTGAGATACCCCAGCTCGGTGGACTGCTGGAAGCCCACGCCGCTGCGATCGTAGGCCGCGCCCGCCGTGAACTGATTGCGGGTTGCCCGGCGAGCGGCAAACCACGTCAGTTGTCCTGAGAGTCCGCCGTTGTGCTGTTCGCTGTGGGTGCGATTGAGCACGCCAT
>JACPZV010000336.1 GCA_016195295.1 Acidobacteriota bacterium | reverse complement strand
CTGGACGCGGGAGATGCCCGGCTCGCGCAAACGTTCCGCGAGGACCGCATAGCGCCCGCGCGGCAGCGTCGACGCCAGAATCTGCCCGTCCATGCCGAAGGCGAGGTCGCTGCCCGTGATGCGCTTCAGCTCGGCGAGCAGCGCGTCGTCAAGGAGGAAGCCGACGCTCAGCGTGCCGAAGATGTCGTGGTGCGGTCGGTCGACGGCCACTGGCACGGTCACCACCTGCAGGATGCCGTTCGGCTGTGGGAGCAGGCTGATGCTGTCACGTCCCGCGAGCGCGTCACGGATGGCGGGCTGGTTCGCGGCGATGACGGCCGCGCGGGGTGATCCGCCGGCGGTGTAGAGCAGCCGGCCGGCGCGGTTCGTCACCAGCACGAGGCTGGCGTTGAGCTGCGACTGATAGTCCGCTGCCTGGTCCTCCACGGTCGGCGGATCGTTGGTCTCGACGGCGGCCTTCAGCTTCGGCAGGTCGGCGATGAGGCGCGCCATCAGCGTGAACGTGCGCGTGCGCTCGGCGCGCAGCTGATCGATCTGCGCCCCGGTCGCGACGATCTCACGCTCCAGCGTGCGCTCCGCTTCCTGCGTGACCGTCACGTTCACGAGAGAGATCGCGACGCCGATGCACAGCATCGCGAGCACGGCGCTCGCCAGGAAGATCCGGCTCCGCAGCGAGGACAGAACGTTCATCGGATCGTGAAGTCCATTTCCGCGACGCCGCCGTCGGGCACCGTCACCGGCTTCGACGCGGATGACGTGCCTTCGTTCCACGCGATGACGCCGTAGGTGCCCGGCGGCGCGTTCTCGATGCGATAACGCCCCTCTGCGTCGGTCATCGCGAAGAACGGGTGGCCGAACACGAGGATGAAGGCGTTCATGTGCGAGTGGATCTCGCAGAACACGCGCACGATGCCCGGACGATCGAAGCGCACGGGCCGGGAGTTGCCCGCGGCGTAGCGCCCGAGGTCGAAGGGCCGTGTTTTCGAAAGCGAAAACACGTTGTGATAGAACTTGTCGGAATTCGGGAAGTCGACGGTCGTGCCCGTCGTGATCGCCAGCACGTGCGGCACGAACGTTTCATTCCGCTGATCCATGACGGCGTGGCCGCCCTCGCTCGTTTCGAACGCGCCGCGCGGCGCGGACTCCAGGTAGACGACCGACCGCAGCACATCGGGGAGATCGCGGGCGATCGGCGCGCCCAGATCCGAAACGGTGGGCCGTCGCTCCGCCGGCGCGACGACGCGTCGCAACTCGACGCGCCCGCGGATCGTGCCATTGCGGGCCGCGGATATCTTCGGGCCGTCCGCGGCGAGCACACCGAGGAGGCAGAGGGCACAGAGAGAAAGAGGAACAAGCCACAGAGACACCGAGACACCGAGAGGACTTTGTACAACCTTTCCTCCGTGTCTCCGTGTCTCCGTGGCCATTTCCCCTTTTCTCGGTGTCCTCACACCTCTCCGCGCCCTCTAAAACCAGAACACCAGCTGCGCAGCTTTCAGGTGCGCGAGCTGCTCGAGCACGCCGCCGTCGCGGTGGTTGTATTGGTACGACACTTTCAGTTGAAGGTTGCGCTGGATCGAATAGCCCCCGCCCACTTCCACGCGCGTCACCGGCGCGTCCCACGGCTCGGTGATGAGCGACCCCGCCACATCGCCGAAGCCGAGGTAATCGACGCGCGCGGCCGCATAGAGGCCGGGCCTGATTTTGTAGCGCCCTTCGGCCGACGTCGACACGGCGCGCAGCGCGAGCTGGAGATCCGGGGTCTTGACGATCGGCAGACGCCAGTCGCTGACGATCGTCTCGACGCGCAGCAGGTAGTAGCCGCGCGAGTACTCGACGTCGGCGCCCCACGCCGTCTGCGTAAACTCCCCGGCGCGGCTGTCGTCGCCGAGCGCCGCCCGCACGGCCGACACGGCGACAAACGGTCCGCGCGCCACCGACGCGCCGACGATGAGGGCGCTCACCGGACGCAGCTCGATGCGCCCCGCCACCTGTCTCCCGTTGTTGTCGTCGCTGAAGAGCGGATTCGAGACCGTGCCGGCCGTCACGGCGCCGGTGACGTTCACGACGCCCGCCGTCGCGTGCACCTGCACGCCCGTGTCCCACCGGAACGCGCTCACGAGCGGCACGCCCTTGTCGGCCGCGGCGTTGCCGAGCGAGTAGCGCGTCAGCCACCCGAGACTGCGCTTTCGCAGGAGCTCGTCTGTGCTCGCGGGCAGCGCGTCGGGACGAAGCGACGTGAGGTACTGATACGCCAGCGGGTAGCCGATGAGCGGGTTGTCGTTCGCGTACGTGCGGCGCGCGAACGCGCCGAAGGTCGGCGGCACGCGGCCCACCTGAATGTCGAAGGCCCGCTTCGTCCACGGTCGGATGCGCGCGTAGAGCGCGTAGGGCTGGACGCTGTCCAGATTCTCCGTCCGCAGCTCGGCGAGCAACGAGAGATGATCGCCGCCGTTGACGGCCGCGGACACGTCGACCCGCAGCATGCGCAGCGCCGAGTGCTCGTAGTCGGTGTAGTCGAAGAAGCCGGGATCGCTCGATCCCATGGTGGCGGACACGTCGCCGCCGATCGTCACGCGCCCGTCGGCGACGGCGATCGGCTCGGAGGGCAGCGTCTGCGCGCGCGCCGAAGCGACGCTCAGCAACGCGAGCCCGAGGGTCGTGCTCCACACGTTCATGGCGGCCCTCAAATTATAATCCGCGCGTGAGGCCGGTTCCGGCGGGCGATGCTCGCGCTCGTGGTCATGGGGGGAAGCGCCGCGCACGCGGCCGACGCGACCGATCGCGTCGCGCGCACGCTGGCCGTCCCTCCCGGCACGCGCCGTCCAGCGCGGACCTTGCCCGGTTCCCGGCCATCGTGGACGTGCAGCCCGACGGCGTGCGCGTCTCGGCCGTGCAAACCGGCGACGGACGCGATCCCAACCTGCGGGCCGATATCACCATCGCCGCGCCGGCCGACGTTGTCGTCAAGGGCGACATTACGATAACGGTTGCACGGTAGAATGGGTTCAAGATTCCGTGGCCTACATCATTTGCGAGCCTTGTATCGGCACGAAAGACACCGCGTGCGTGGATGTCTGCCCGGTGGACTGCATTCATCCCCGGAAGGACGAAGCGGCGTTCGCCGCGGCCGAAATGCTTTATATTCATCCTGACGAGTGCATCGACTGCGGCGCGTGCGTGCCGGCGTGCCCGGTCGACGCGATCTTCACCCTGGACGAGACGCCGAGGAAGTGGGAAAGCTTCATAGACAAGAATACGGAGTACTATCGGAGTAGGGCTTAGAGAGGGCTTCGAGGATCACCTTCATGGGTCTCATCGACCATCGCTTCGAGGACAACTTCATTACGACCAGCATCGATCGCGTGCTGAACTGGGCGCGCGAGTCGTCGATTTGGCCGATGGGCTTCGGTCTCGCGTGCTGCGCGATCGAAATGATGGCGGCGTCGGCGTCGCGGTACGATATCGCGCGCTTTGGCGCCGAGGTGTTCCGCGCCTCGCCGCGACAGTCGGACCTCATGATCGTCGCCGGCACCGTGACCAAGAAGATGGCGCCGGTGCTGCGGCGGCTGTACGACCAGATGCCGGAGCCGAAGTGGGTCATCTCGATGGGCAGCTGCTCGAACGCGGGCGGTCCCTTCCCGACCTACAGCGTGCTGCAGGGCGTCGACAAGGTCGTGCCCGTGGATGTCTACGTGTCAGGGTGCCCGCCGCGTCCCGAAGCGCTGCTTTACGGGTTGATGCGGCTGCAAGACAAGATTCGCAAGGAGGGCACCGTGCTCCGCAAGGAGCGCGTCATCATGTCGGGCGATACCGAGCCCACGCTGATCGGGGAGCGCGCGTGACCGTTCAGCCCTCAGCCCTCAGCCTTCAGCCATGAAGACACTCGTCAAATTCTTCAAGACCATCTTCCTCGTCGACCTGCTCAAGGGTCTCTGGGTCACGCTGAAGTACACACCGCAGCCGGCGTTCACGTTTCAGTACCCGGCCGAGCGACGCCCGACGGCCCCGCGCTTCCGCGGCGTGCTCCGCCTGCAGACCGAGCCCGGCACGGGAGCGCAGACCTGCATCGTTTGCGACCAGTGCGCCAAGGCGTGCCCCGACGACCTGATCGCGCTCGGCGGGCACCGCGAGCCCGGTCAGAAGATCAAAATCTTGGACTACTTTGATTTCAACCTCTCGCGCTGCAGTTTCTGCGGGCTGTGCTCCGAGGTGTGTCCCACCAAGCCCATTAAGGCGCTCATCATGAGCGAGGACTACGAGCTCGGCAGCTACAGCCGCGACACGCAGATTCTCCGCGTCGACCAGATGTACGACGGCGTGCCGATCGAGCAGTACACGCACTGAAAGACTTTTCGCTTCTCGAAAGCCCCTCGCCGGGTGCATGATCCGTCCGTCTCGGTTCGCACCCGGCCCGATTCTTGTAAGATCGCGCGCGGTTCCGGAACCCCCGGCTGGTTGTCCTGGAGGAGTGATGCAGAGCGCCTTCCGAGTCGTTGCCGCCTCGACCCTCATTGTTGCCGCCACCCTGGTCATTCGCGCAGACGTGACGCCTCAATCGCAGGCGTTCGAGGTCCAGCTACAGCTCGGGGACCTGCTCTTCTCCGAGGGCCGGTACTTGGATTCGCTGGACGCGTACCGCAACGCGCTCAAGGTGGCGCCGCCGGACATGGTCCGGCGCCCGCGCTTTGGCGTCATCGCG
>JACPZV010000335.1 GCA_016195295.1 Acidobacteriota bacterium | reverse complement strand
TCGGCGTGACGAGCGAGTACCTCGTCAACGCCGACGATCTGCAGATCAAGATGGCGCAGGGCGCCAAGCCCGGCGAAGGCGGCCAACTGCCCGGTCACAAGGTCTACCCGTGGATCGCGAAGGTGCGCTACGCGACGCCCGGCGTGGGATTGATCTCGCCGCCGCCGCACCACGACATCTACTCCATCGAGGATCTCGCGGAGCTCATCTACGACCTGAAGAACGCGAATCCGCAGGCGCGCATCTCGGTGAAGCTCGTCGCGGTCTCCGGCGTCGGGACGATCGCGGCCGGCGTGGCGAAAGCGCACGCCGACGTCATTCTGATTTCCGGTCACGACGGCGGCACGGGCGCGTCGCCGCTGACGAGCATCAAGCACGGCGGCGTGCCGTGGGAGCTCGGCCTCGCCGAGACCCAGCAGGTGCTGCTGATGAACAAACTGCGCGACCGCGTCATCGTGCAGGTGGACGGCCAGATCAAAACCGGCCGCGACGTCGTCTGTGCCGCGCTGATGGGCGCCGAGGAATTCGGCTTCGCCACGGCGCCGCTCGTCGTCTCGGGCTGCGTGATGATGCGTGTCTGTCACCTGAACACGTGTCCGGTCGGCATCGCGACGCAGGATCCGGCGCTGCGCGCACAGTTCTCCGGCAAACCTGAATTCGTGATCAACTTCTTCCGCTTCATCGCCGAGGAAGTTCGCGAGTACATGGCGCAGCTGGGCTTCCGGACGATGGACGAGATGATTGGGCGTGTCGATCGGCTGAAGGTGCGCGAGGCGATCGATCACTGGAAGGCCAAGGGCCTCGACTACTCGGCGATGCTCTATCAGCCGACGCTGGCGCCGGGAACCACGCGGCGACACACGCGCGCGCAGAATCACGGACTCGATCGCGCGCTGGACAACGAGCTGATCGTCGCCTGCGCCGACGCGCTCGAGCATCGCCGGCCCGTGTCGATCGACCGGCCGATCCGCAACGTGCATCGCGCCGTCGGCACGATGCTGGGATACGAGGCCACCAGACGATGGGGCGGCGCGGGCCTGCCCGACGACACCATCCGCGTGCGGTTCACGGGATCCGCCGGCCAGAGCTTCGGCGCGTTCGTGCCGCGCGGCATCACGCTCTCGCTCGAAGGCGACGCGAACGACTATCTCGGCAAAGGCCTCTCGGGCGGCACGCTCATCGTCTCGCCGCCGCGCCGCGCGACGTTCGCCGCCGAGGACAACGTGATCGCGGGCAACGTGGCGCTCTACGGCGCGACGAGCGGCGAGGCGTACATCCGCGGGACCGCCGGCGAGCGTTTCGCGGTGCGCAACTCCGGCGCGACGGCGGTGGTCGAAGGCGTCGGCGATCACGGCTGCGAGTACATGACCGGCGGGCGGGTTGTCGTGCTCGGCCGCACGGGACGGAACTTCGCGGCAGGGATGTCCGGCGGCATCGCGTTCGTGCTGAACGCGACCCGCGAGTTCGAACGGCGGTGCAATCCCGCGATGGTGGATCTCGAGCCGCTCGACCTCGCCGATCTCGAGCTCGTGCAGGGCCTCATCGCGCGCCACGTGGAGCTGACGCAGAGCGAGCTGGGCGCGCGGCTGCTGCGCGACTGGGACGCGACGGCGCTCCGGTTCACCAAAGTGATGCCGCGCGACTACAAACGCGTCCGCGCGACGACGTGGCCGATCGCGGACGTCACGCCGGTCGCGGACGTCGCACCGGTCGCCGTGGGCCAGAAGGTGGCGCATGGGTAAGGCCACCGGCTTCCTCGAAATCCAGCGGCAGAAGCAGCCGGCTCGCCCGATCGACGTGCGCGTGCGCGACTGGCGCGAGGTCTATCTCCCCTACGAAGACGCCGCGCTGAAGGATCAAACCGCGCGCTGCATGGACTGCGGGATTCCGTTCTGCCATGAGGGTTGTCCCCTCGGCAACTTGATTCCGGACTGGAACGACCTCGTGTATCGCGATCGCTGGCGCGCCGCGATCGATCGGCTGCACGCCACGAACAACTTTCCCGAATTCACCGGTCGCCTCTGTCCGGCGCCGTGCGAGGGATCCTGCGTGCTCGGGATCAACAGCGCGCCGGTCACGATCAAGTCCGCGGAAGCGGCCATCGTCGAGCGGGCGTTCGACGAAGGCTGGATCGTCGCGCACCCGCCTTCGGCGCGGACCGGCAAGCGCGTCGCCGTCATCGGCTCAGGTCCGGCCGGACTCGCCACCGCCGATCAGCTGAATCGCGCCGGCCACTTGGTGACGGTCTTCGAGCGCGCCGATCGCGCCGGCGGCCTGCTCCGCTACGGCATCCCGGAATTCAAGCTGGAAAAGCGCTGGCTGGAGCGACGCCTCGCGTTGATGCGCGACGAGGGCGTCGCGTTCCGGACGGGGTGCCACGTCGGCGTCAACGTGGACGCGACGGAATTGAAGCGCGACTTCGACGCGATCGTGCTCGCCGGCGGCTCGACGGTGCCGCGCGATCTGCGCGTGCCCGGGCGCGAGCTCAACGGCATTCACTTCGCGATGGAGTATTTGACGGCGCAGAATCGAAGGTGCGAAGGCGATAATGTGGAGGTGATCAGCGCGCGCGACAAGCACGTGATCATCATCGGCGGCGGCGATACCGGCGCCGACTGCCTCGGCACGGTCCATCGTCAGGGCGCGCGCAGCGTGCGACAGCTCGAGCTGCTCGAACGCCCGCCCGACACGCGCGGTCCGCAGAATCCGTGGCCGATGTGGCCGAACGTTTTCCGCGTGTCGTCGGCGCACGAAGAAGGCGGCGAGCGCGAGTACGCGATGGCGACCGAGCGCTTCTCCGGCACCGCGAACGGACACGTCGCGCGACTGCATGCCGTGCAGGTGGAGACGAAAGCCACGGTCGAGTTCGATGCCGACCTCGTGCTGCTCGCGATGGGATTCACGGGCCCGGAGCGCGACGGCGTCAGCGTGATTAGTGGCCTCGGCATCGCGCTGACCGAACGCGGCACCGTCGCGCGCGACGCCAACTGGATGACGAACGTCGCCGGTGTGTTCGCGACCGGCGACATGCAGCGCGGCCAGTCGCTCATCGTCTGGGCCATCGCCGACGGCCGGAGCTGCGCGCGCGGCGTCGATGCGTATCTGATGGGCAGCTCGTCATTGCCCTCATTGCCCGCCCCCGTGGCGTAGCGCATGGCGACGTCGCTCTCCGGCGTGGACACCGCGCGCGACGAGCTGTGCACCGCGGCCGCGCGGGGACGGGGCGGGCGCGCCGCGCTTCAACGTTTCTCCGACTGCGTCGACGATCTTCTCCAACGCTTGTACGCCGACGCACCCGCCGCTCCGTGCTCCAGTCTCCTCGTCGCGCTCGGCGGCTACGGACGACGGCAACTGTGCCTCCATTCCGATGTCGACGTCTTGATTCTGTTCGACGGTCCGATAGGGCCGGCCGCAGGCGAACGCGTGCGCGCGATCCTCC
>JACPZV010000334.1 GCA_016195295.1 Acidobacteriota bacterium | reverse complement strand
GCCGGCGACGCCGCGTCGAAGTAGCAAGGAATCTGGGGTTCGAACCGTGATTTGGCGGGGAGGGCAGGCAATGGTGAGGCGAATGTCCGCTCGCGCCGGCTGGCCAGGTGACGTTTACCAAGGATGTGGCGCCGATTCTTCAGAAGAGCTGTCAGGCGTGCCATCATCCGGGCACGTCCGCACCGATGTCGCTCATGACGTATGAGGACGCGCGACCCTGGGCCCGATCGATCAAGCAGCGGGTGGCGGCGCGCGAGATGCCGCCCTGGCACATCGACAAGACAGTCGGCATTCGCAAGTTCAAGAACGACCGTTCGCTGAGCGATCGGGAAATTGCCATCATTGCCCGCTGGGTCGACGACGGCGCACCGAGCCACACGGCTCAACCGCATCCATAAGCGGGGAGATCGATGCCACGGAATATTGCGCGATCCACCGTTGGTGCAATATCAGTTGTGCTGGCGCTCGTCTGGATGGCCCCCGTCGTTCGCGGCCAATCCGGCGCGAAAAATGGCCAATGGCCGACCTACGGCGGGGATCTCGGTCACACGCGCTATGCCCCGCTCGATCAAATCAACGCCGGGAACTTCAACCAACTCGAAGTCGCCTGGCGGTTCAAGACGGACAGTCTGGGTTCACGTCCCGAATACCAGCTCGAGGCGACACCGTTGATGGTCGACGGCATCGTGTATTCGACTGCAGGATCACGGCGCGCCGTGATCGCGTTGGACGCCGGGACTGGCGAGCTGATATGGATGCACAGCGAGCGCGAGGGCGTACGCGGCGCCGCGGCGCCGCGCCAGCTCTCGGGCCGCGGCTTGGCGTATTGGGCCGACGGCAACGGCAACGACGCGCGAATCCTTTATGTCACACCGGGCTACCGCCTGGTCGCGCTCGACGCGAAGACAGGCGTTCCAGTCGACACGTTCGGCGAGCATGGCGTGGTTGATCTGAAAAAAGACGATGACCAGGATATCGATCTCGTCACGGGGGAAGTGGGGCTGCATTCAACGCCGATCGTGGCCAAAGATGTCGTGATTGTGGGTGCGGCGCATCGCTCGGGCGGCGTTCCGCGCAGCTACAAGAATGTCAAAGGCTTCGTTCGCGGATTCGATGTGCGGACGGGTAAAAGACTCTGGATCTTTCACACAATCCCGTTGGCCGGTGAATTTGGCAACGACACGTGGGAGAAAGATTCCTGGGCGTACACCGGCAACGCCGGTGTCTGGGGACAGATTTCAGTCGATGAGGACCTCGGGCTTGTGTACTTGCCGGTCGAGCTGCCTACAGGCGACTACTATGGCGGTTTTCGTCCCGGAGCCGGATTGTTCGGCGAGAGTCTTGTCGCTATCGATCTGCGGACGGGCAAACGGAAATGGCACTACCAGTTGGTCCATCACGGCCTGTGGGACATGGACATCCCCTGTGCCCCAATCCTCGCCGACATCACCATCAACGGCCGAACGGTCAAGGCGGTCGCCCAACCGACAAAACAAGCCTTCCTGTACGTATTCAACCGAGAAACCGGCGAGCCGATATGGCCAATCGTGGAACGACCGGTGGAAAAAGGCGCCGTACCCGGAGAGTGGTATTCGCCTACGCAGCCGTTCCCGACCAAGCCGCCCGCGTACGCCCGCCAAGGTTCCTCGGTAGACGACCTGATCGATTTCACGCCCGAGTTGCGGGCCGAAGCCCTGAAGCTGGCGGCCCGCTACAAATTGGGACCGATCTTTACCCCGCCAGTCGTGAGCAAGCTGGAAGGACCACTCGGCACGTTGACGATGGCTGCAGGGGCGAGTGTCTGGGCAGGCGGATCGTACGATCCAGAGACGCACACGGTGTATGTGTACTCAAGCAGTGCGATGTCCGCCTTCGCGATGGTTCCGACTCCAGACGCGAAGATGTCTGACATGCCGTACATCCAAGGGACCGCAACGAGCGGCGCTCGCCGCACTGGGGGCGCCGGCTCCGATGCGGGCGCCGACGCGCGTCCGGCCGCAGCCGTTCGAGCGCCTGCCGAAGGCGGTGGAGCATTAACCGTTGAGGGATTGCCCCTCGCGAAGCCCCCCTACGGTCAAATCTCAGCGATTAATCTCGACAGGGGCGAGATCGTTTGGCAGGTTCCGCACGGGGAGACGCCCGATGCGATTAAGAATCATCCGGCACTGAAGGGTCTCACGATCCCGCGCACCGGTCGAAATGGAATCATCGGGACACTGGTCACGAAGACCCTCGTAATCGCTGGCGAGAGCGGTTATTTCACCACGCCCTCAGGTCAGCGCGGCGCCATGTTGCGCGCGTACGATAAAGCGACCGGTAAAGAAGTCGGCGCAGTCTACATGCCGGCGCCGCAGAGCGGATCACCGATGACGTACATGCACAACGGCAGGCAGTACATCGTCGTGGCCATCAGCGGCGGCAACTACAGCGGCGAATTTCTCGCGTTTCGCTTGCCGGCATGACTCGTTGGCGCTTCGTACATTCACGTGTCCGCCCGATTTGATAAGGAATCTGGCTCCAACATTCCTCGAAAGGGATGAACGCTTCGCGAAGGAGGTCCGATGATTTGCGTGCAGGCTCCTCGGCATTCACGTTCGAAGCATCACGCTCGCGGCGTTACTGGTCGCCATTGTCGCCGGCACCACGCATCCGGCGGCCATCGGGCAGGATTCGAAGGTCCGGTCACAGCAGACGCCCACGTTCACGAAGGATGTCCTGCCCATCCTGCAAAATCGATGTCAAAAACTGCCATCGACCCGGTTCGATGGCGCCAATGTCGCTATTGACCTATCAGGACGTGCGTCCCTGGGCGCGATCAATCAAGGCCAAAGTCTCGAGTCGAGAGATGCCTCCCTGGTTCATCGACAAACACGTCGGGATTCAGAAGTTCAAGAACGACCCCTCACTGACTGACGACGAGATCGCGACGATGGTGAAGTGGGTGGACGACGGCGCTCCGCAGGGGAACCTTGCGGACATGCCGCCGCCGCGCAACTTCAGCGATCTGGATACTTGGCACATCAAGCCGGACGTGGTCTTCAAGACGCCGAAGCCGTACATCTTGAAGGCGCAGGGCCCGGATGAATTTGTCGACGTGACAATCGACCCCGGATTCAAAGAGGACGTCTACATCTCGGCAGTCGAGACGAAGCCGGTGGAAGCGGCAACGTTCAAGGTCATTCATCATGCCACGACGAACCTGATCGAGGATGACGACGATCCGACGGGGCTGTTCCTCAACGAGTACGCTGTGGGCAAAGGCGCCGACGTCTTCCCGCCGAACTCGGGGCGGTTGATCAAGGCCGGGTCGAAGATCAATTTCAACCTTCACCTGCACCCGGACGGCGAGCAGACATCCGTCCAGATCGCGATCGGGCTCAAGCTGTTTCCAAAAGGGGATGTACCCAAGTACGTGGCGTTTCACTCTTGTCCAAATTGAGGTTTGAAAAAGGAAGGGGTTGAACCATGCCGTGCGATGATGGCGGAGTTCTCACGCTTCGCCCACTCACACGGAGGCCACCCCCTATGCAAAGATTCTGCTCGATCTTCAGCCAGTTGCTCCAGCTTTTTCCACGCGTGGCGTTTCAACACGCCGTGGTGGCCACCCACGCCGAGCGGCATGCGCGCGGGTTCACCTGCTGGGGGCAGTTCGTGGCCATGTTGTTCTGCCAATTGGACCGGGCGCATTCGTTGCGCGAAATCTGTGGCGGGCTGGCCAGCTGCGAGGGCAAGCTGGCGCATCTGGGCATCGAGGCGCCGTCGCGCACGACACTGGCCTACGCCAATGCGCATCGGCCGTGGGAGCTGTATCAGCACGTGTTCACCGACCTCTTGGCGCGCTGTCGCGAGGTGGCGGGGACGCATCGGTTTCGCTTCAAGAACAAGCTGCTGTCGCTGGATGCGACGGTGATCGATTTGTGCGCCGAGATATTTCCCTGGGCGACCTTCCGCCGGACCAAGGGCGCTGTGAAGCTGCATTTCACGCTGGATCACGATGGCTGCCTGCCGACCTGGCTGTTGATCACCGAGGGGGCGCGCCACGAAATCACGGTGGCGCGCGACCAGACGTTTGCGCCCGGCACGATGCTCGTGATGGATCGGGGCTACATCGATTTCGCCTGGTTCGCGCGGCTGACCGAGATGGGCGTCTTCTTCGTCACGCGGATGAAAGATGGCACGGCCTATGAGGTCGTCCAGCGACAGGCCATCCCGACGCACGGCGGCATCCTCGCGGATGAGTGGATCGTGCTGTGCAGCCCGCAGAGTGCCGCCAAGTACGAGCCGGGCCGGCCGTTGCGGCGGGTCGAGGTTGTGCTCCCGGATGGCACGCGCTTGGTGTTCCTGACCAATCATCTGGCACTCGGCCCGACGACCATCGCGCGCATTTACAAGGACCGGTGGCAGATCGAGCGGTTCTTCAAAGCCCTGAAACAGAACCGGCGCGTGAAGACCTTTGTCGGCACCTCCGCGAACGCCCTCCACATCCAGGTCTGGACGGCGCTGATCGCGTTGCTGATCCTGAAGTACTTGCAACTGAAAGCCACCTTCGGCTGGTCGCTGTCGAACTTGGTCGCCTTGTTACGGATGAATCTCTTCTGTGCGACCTGCGGGGTGCGCGTGGAGCAGGTGCCGTGGGCCGATGGCAAGCACCAGTTGACCACCACCTACCAGTGGTTTCTGGCCCGCTGGGCGAAGCGCCTCAGTTGGCGGGAGGTCGCCCAGGTCTTCGACACGAGTTGGGACCAGGTCTTCCGCGCCGTCGAGATGGCCGTGGCGTGGGGCCGCGCCCATGTGGATCTCCGCGGGATCGCGGCCATCGGCATCGACGAAATTCAGTGGCAGCGCGGCCATCGGTACCTCACGCTCGTCTATCAGATTGATGTCGGACGCAAGCGCTTGCTGTGGATCGGGCAGGAGCGCCGCGTCAAAACCCTGCTGACGTTCTTCCGCTGGTTTGGGCAGGATCGCACGGCCGCGCTGCGCTTCATCTGCAGTGACATGTGGAAGCCGTATCTGAAGGTCGTCGCCAAGAAAGCCGGCCATGCGCTCCACGTCCTCGACCGCTTCCACATCGCGCAGCACATGGGCGACGCGATCGACCAGGTCCGTCGATCGGAGGTCCACGATCTGCGGCGGCGTGGCCGGCAGCCCTGGTTGACCAAGGCCCGGTGGATTTTGCTCAAGCGGCATGAGCGTCGTTCCTCCGAGGAGCGCTCGCGACTCGCCGAGCTGGTGCGCCACAATCTCAAGGCCGTCCGCGCGACCCTGTTGCGGGAAGCCTTCGAGCCGTTCTGGACGTACCGTTCGGTCGATTGGGCTGGGGCGTTTCTCGACGAATGGTGCGTCCAGGTCATGCGCTCCCAGATCGAGCCGATGAAGAAGGTCGCCCGCATGCTGCGACGCCATCGCCCCCTGCTCCTCAACTGGTTTCGGGCGCGCGGCCAGATTTCTGCGGCCTCCGTCGAGGGGTTGAACAACAAAGCGAAACTGACCACCAGAAAGGCGTATGGGTTCCGGTCCTATCACTGCATAGAAATCGCGCTGTACCATACGCTCGGTCAGTTACCGGAGCCGAAAGTTACCCACACATTTTGCTGAAGACCCAGCTTAATGAGCGCGCGTCGCCCGATCACTGCGCGACCCACTTGTCGAGACGAGAGGCGTACAGATTGGCCAGGTAGAGCGTCTTCTCATCCGGGCAGGCGAGCTGGTGGATGGAGTCGAGTGTGCCGGGCATGCGGCCGGTGCGGCCGAAGACGCCGAGGATCTTGCCGGTGAGATCCATCTTGTAGACGCGGCCCACGCTCCCCACGAACATCACCGGGTTGGGTCCATTGGTGAGGCAGAGCGACCAGGGCGCGGTCGGCATGTTCCACACGGCTTTCCGATTGCCCTCGGTGTCGAACGTCTGGATGCGGCTGTTGCCGCGGTCCGCGACATAGACGACGTCGTTGGTGTCCACCACCAGGCCGTGCGGGGTGTTGAAATTGCCCGGCTGGCCGCCACGCTCGCCCCACGCTTTGACGAAGTTGCCGTCCTTGTCGAACTTGGCGACGCGCGAATTGCCGTACCCGTCGGCGACGAACATGCTGCCATCTCTGCTCCAGCCAATGTCGGTCTCCTGATATAAGGAGGCCCTGCCGGGCACGGCGCGCTCGATCACATGGGTCAGCCAGGTCCAGGGCTCCGGATTCGTGCCCAGCGTGCCCACCGTGCGGCCTTCGGCGTCGAAATGGGCGCGATCTTAGGCCCGGTTCCCGTTTGACCGCAAACGCCTACGGTGGGATAATCCCACCATGATTGTCACGCTCGATGCCAAGCGGCGGCTGACCGTGCCGACCGGCCTTGCCCCCGCGTCGCCCGGGGACTACTTCGACGCGCACTTTGACGCCGAGGAAGACACCCTCGTGTTTCGCCGGCTCGCGGGCAAAGAGGACTGGCTCGCGGTACTCAAAGCGTGCCCCGTGAGCCCGGATGACGTGCCGCCTCGTCGTCGCGAGCCGGCCCGCCGCCGCAAGTTGTGAGCTGGTTACTCGACACGGACGTCATCTGCCAGCCGGCGAAGCGGCGCGGCGACGCTCGAGTCACGGCCTGGCTCGAACAGGAAAAAGACCGGTGCTACACGAGCGCCGTGGTCATCGCTCAATTGGCGTATTGGGTTCGCACCAAGGACGGGCGGCAGCGTCAGGCGCTTCAGGCGTGGCTGACTCGTCTGGTGGACG
>JACPZV010000053.1 GCA_016195295.1 Acidobacteriota bacterium | reverse complement strand
TTCCTCGCGCTCTACGGCGCCGGGAAGGCGGCGGAGGCGTCCAAGCAGCCGGCCAAGGCCAAGGGCTACTACCGGCAGATCGTGAAGATTTGCGCGGACGCCGCGCCGGATCGCCCCGAGCTCGTCTACGCGAGGAAGATGGCAAAGTAACGCGGAGAAACGCCCCGAGCGCAGCGCGCGAAAGCGCGCTGCCGACGCCGACACGCGTGACGCCGATCGCGGACAGGGCCGCCAGGCTCAGTTGAACGCCTTGCAGTCCCATGACTACGTTCACCGGCCGATCAACGGAGTTGACCACTGCCGCGATGTCATCCTTGATCGCTTCAAGGCGCTCAAGTGGCTGTCGGCCGGGTCGGCCGCCGGCAACGCGTACGACCTCACGGACGCTGGCGCGAAGGCGTTCGAAGCGCTTGGGGTTGATCTGAACGCCACGCGAACGTTACGTCGGCGCTTCGCGTTCGCCTGCCTGGACTGGATCGAGCGCCGGCCCCACATCGGCGGGGCGCTCGGTGCGGCCCTCTTGAACGCGGCGCTGAGACGAAAGTGGGTCGTCCAGGATCTCGACAGCCGCGCCTTGAGCGTGACCGGAATCGGACGACGCGAAATGCTGACTCGATTCGGCCTTCAAGGTTGAGGGTTGAATATGAATCCCGCATTCCAGCTTCTGCCCTTGCCACCGACCGGACCGCGGGTTCGCAGGATCAAGCGGCAGCGAGGTGCACGGCTCGCAGCCGATGCTGGTGTACCCGCGCTCGTACAGCGGCAAGAGCGGCACCTCGTGCGCCTTCGCATAGTGCCACACCTGTTTCGTCGACCATCGCGCGAGCGGGCTCGCCTTCCGAATCACCTTACCGCTCGGTAAGGTGAACAGTTCGACCTCAGCCAGAGTGGCGCGAGACGGCGACTGCTCACGGCGGAGTCCGGTGAACCACGTGTCGTACGAGTCCAGCGCCAGAAAGAGCGGCTCGACCTTGTGCCTGGCGCAACACGCCTCGGTGCTCGTCTGCCATAGCCCCGGTGACGGCTCGATGGCGCGAAGTCAATCGATTCGACACGCGCGCCGCGTCGCGCGTGGGCTGAACGATCATGCCGGCCCCGGCCGTGAACGAGGTCGACGGATCGATCACGATGAAGCTCCCGGTCCCGCGGTGGTGCGCGTAGCCGTCGAACACGATCGGCCTCGCGGATGTGACGGTGGCGCTGCCAACTTCGTTGAGGACGAGCGATCGGTGGATTTCAGCGCTGACCGTGCGACCGGTCTGCTTCAGCAGATAGACGCGGGACGGGTCCAGCGGACGCTCGTCCATCCAGACCAGTTGCGCGTCGAACCGGCTCGCGACGTGCGGAGTCCCCATCGCGATGACATCGCCGCGGCTGATGTCGATGTCGTCGTCGAGTACGAGCGTGACCGACTGGGGCGCGCGCGGAGTCGAGGTCGCCGTCCCAGGTGACGATGCGCCGAACCGTCGTTTCGTGGCCCGACGGCCAGGCGGTCACGCGGTCGCCCGGACGCACGGTGCCCGACAAGATCTGACCGGCATACCCGCGGAACTCGTGGCTCGGCCGCAGCACGAGCTGCACGGGAAACCGAAAGGCGTCGTGCTCGGCGCCTCGGTCGATGTCGACGGTTTCCAGGTGCTCGAGGAGGGTCGGGCCGGCATACCAGGGCGTCCGGCCGCTCGGCTCGGCGACGTTGTCGCCCTCGAGTGCGCTGAGGGGAATGGCCTGCACGCTCGCGCCCTCCAGGCACTCTGCGAAGTCGGCACGAATCCGGTCGAAGACGCGACGTTCGAAGTCCACCAAGTCCATCTTGTTGATGGCCATCACGAAACTGGAAATGCCAAGCAGCCGAGCAATCTGCGCGTGCCGGCGGGACTGCGGTCGCAGGCCATGGCGCGCGTCGACGAGAAGAACGGCGAGGTCGGCGGTCGACGCGCCGGTGGCCATGTTGCGCGTGTACTGCTCGTGGCCGGGGGTGTCGGCCAGAATGAACTTGCGTCGCGCCGTCGCAAAGTACCGGTACGCGACATCAATCGTGATCCCCTGTTCCCGCTCCGCCTTCAGACCGTCGGTGAAGAGCGAAAAGTCGATGGCACCTACGGTCCGGGCACGCGACACACGGGCGACCGCGCGCACCTGGTCCTCATACACCGCCCGTGCGTCGTACAGCAGGCGTCCGATCAATGTGCTCTTCCCATCGTCCACGCTGCCGGCGGTGCAGAGGCGCAGGAGGCCGGCCATCAGAAGTACCCCTCGCGTTTCTTGAGCTCCATCGAGCCGTCCTGGTCGTGATCGATGACGCGGAGCTGGCGCTCCGAGTGGCGAGCCGCCACGAGCTCCTCGATGATTTTCGGAACCGTATCGGCCGTGGAGCGGACGGCGCCCGTGCACGGCGAGCAGCCGAGCGATCGCATCCGACACATGACGCGCTGCGGCCGCTCGCCCGGCAGCCGCAGGACGAAGTCCTGCTCGAGTGCGATGAGCGCGTCGCCACGGACGATCACCTCGCGCTCCTTCGCGAAGTAGAGCGGTACGACTGGAAGACGCTCCGCGTGGATGTAGTGCCACACGTCGAGCTCGGTCCAGTTCGAGAGCGGAAAGATGCGGATCGTCTCGCCGGGATTGAGCCGGCCGTTCAGCAGGTGCCACAACTCGGGGCGCTGCCGTTTCGGATCCCATTGGCCGTGCGCGTCGCGGAGAGAAAAGATGCGCTCCTTGGCACGCGACCGTTCCTCGTCTCGGCGAGCGCCGCCGAACGCCGCGTCGAACCCGCCCGCCTGCAGCGCGTCCAGGAGCGCGCGGGTCTTGAGAAGCCCGCAGCAGCGCTGCGTGCCCACGAGAAACGGCTGCGTGCCGTCCGCGATAGCCGCCTCGTTGGTGTGCACGATGAGCCGCGCGCCAATCTGGGCCGTGTACCGGTCGCGGAACTCGATCATCTCGCGGAACTTGTATCGCGTGTCGATATGGAGCAGCGGGAACGGGAACGGTCCAGGGTAAAAGGCCTTCTGCGCCAGCCGCAGCAGCACCGACGAGTCTTTGCCAATCGAGTAGAGCATCACGGGATGCTCGAATTCGGCGACGACCTCGCGGATGATCTGGATGCTCTCGGCCTCCAGCGCCTGCAAGTGATCAAGCGGCATGCGTCACCACGCGCGCGGGCGCCCGGGAGAAGTACCGGTAGAGCAGCCACGTATCGACGGCAATGACCACGGCCATGACGCCGAACGTCGCGGAACCGTCGACCACGTGCAGGTTCCGCAACAGCGTCGAGACGCCGAAGGAGACAATCCAGGCGTCGAAGCTTATGCAGACGCGCCGAAAGGTCTCGGCGTGTAGGCGATGAATCGCTGCGGCGCCGAGGGGAACGCCGACGAGCACGCCGGGCAGGATCCATGGCAGCAGGCCCAGGCTTTCCCGGACGAAAAGACCTGCCGCCAGATAGGCGATCGCCGTGAGCATCGACTCCGCCAACCGGACGAGACCGAGCGCCGCTCGAAACTCGTCCTTCGAGAGCCCCTGATTGTTGAGCGCGACCGCCAATGGCGGACCGGAGATCGTCGTCACGGCGTAGAGGACGCCGAGCCCTCCGCCCAACACCAGGCCGGCCGATCGTTCGGCCCGAATCGGCCGCCGGTAGCCGGCCGCCTGGACGAGGATGAGCGGCAGCAGCACGACATACGTGGCGAGCTTCAGCCAGTCGGGACTGACGCTCGCCACGACCAACGTGCCGAGCGGGACCCCGGGAAGAAGGCCGATCGCGAGGGGCAACACGCGCCGCCACACACGCGGAAGGGCCGATCGATTCGCCCACAGCACGTAGGCGTTGAGCGCGACCTCGATCGACACGAGCGCCGGATTGAGCGCCCGATTGCTGAGGAGCAGCAGCGCGAGTGGCACGGTCATCGACGAAAAGCCATACCCCAGCGCGCCGTTGACGAACGCCGCAGCGAGCGTGATGCCGACGAGCGCCGCGCCATGGGTCGACATCAGCGCGTCACCCTCGCGCCGAGCTGGACGCCGCTTGCAAGACCCTCATCGTGAAAAAGGCCGGCCGCCTGCCGGAGTGTGCCCAAGACCATCTGCGCTTCTCCCTCAGTTGTGGTGATGCGGCGCGCGATCACATCGAACACAGGAACCGAAAACAGATCGGAGCGGCCGACCGATCAACGGGAGAGAAACGAATGGGAAGGAAAAACTGAGCTAGAAGGGCTTCTCACCTGCTGTCGTCGGCGCCGTACAGATGCATCGACACATTGACATGGTCGACACAATGTTCCGGCGGCAACAACAGACGTGAGTATTCATGCGGACCGGGTATTCTACGATCATCGCTGCTTCGATTGTCAAGCACGCGTGCCTCGCGCGTGCTGTGGCGACGTCGGCGCATTCCCTGATCGCCTCGGGCCGATGGCGCCAATCGGCGCCATCGGATCAGGCTTAGGCCCGCGCCTGTATCGCCGGGAGAACGGCCCGAAGTTGTAAGCCCTTACTGAACCTCGAACGCCAGTAATACATTCCCCGGGCGGCCACCCGCAGCGTGCCGTCGAGCCGGAAAAAGCACGCCGGGAATCAGCGTCGGCGCCGCGATCAGCGCGGCGTTGCAGCCCGTCCCCAGATGGATCCCTCGCCGGCGTCCGGGAGCACTTTAGAGCACCGGTCGGTTTGCCCTGTTGGCAGTCCGAGGGGTCGATAAAATTGCAGTCGATTCCTTTAGCCGGGTTTGGTAGGATCGGCGCAGCTTGAAATCGGCCGTGAATCAGCAGGTCGCGGCCGAGGTACCGTCTCAGAAAGGAGCAAGGGATGGCTGGAATGTGCCGTTGGGAAGGGGCTGCCCTCGTCGTCGGAACGGTGCTCGCCCTACCTGGTGCCGCCTGGTCTGCGGACCGGAAAGTCACCTTTTCAAAGGACGTTGCGCCGGTCTTCCAGGCCAAGTGCCAATCGTGTCATGAGCCCGGATCGATCGCGCCGATGTCGCTCATGACCTACCAGGAAGCGCGTCCCTGGGCGAAGTCGATCCGGGCGCGCGTCGCGTCGCGGCAGATGCCGCCGTGGCACATCGACAGGAGCGTCGGCGTCCAGAAATTCAAGAACTACATGTCGCTCACCGACGAGCAGATCGACACGATCGCCGCGTGGATCGATCAGGGCGCCGTCGAGGGCAACCCCGCCGACCTGCCGCCTCCCCGACCAGCGGTGACGACGCTGTACTGGCAGGGCGAGCGTGACGGGTACGGTCCGCCCGACTTCGTGGTGAAATCCGGGGAATACACGATGCCGGCCGTCAGCCAGGATCAGTGGTGGCGTCCGAATCCTGTCGACATCCCGGGCCTCACCGAGCCCCGCTGGGCGCGGATGGTGGAGATTCGCCCCTCGAACATCCAGGGGCGGAAGATTCTGCATCACTCGATCGCGCACCTCATCTTGAACAACGACCCGGAGGCCGTCAACCGCGGGATTGCGTCGGGACGCCGGCCCAACACACCGGATGATCCGCAGCAGGATCTCGTCAACCAGCGCCCGAATCTGATGGAGTGGGCGATCGGCAAAGGCTACGACCGCTATCCCGACGGCACGGGCAAGCTGCTGCTCCCGGGCGAGAAGATCCAGTGGGACCAGCACGTGCACGCCGTCGGCGAGGAGGTCACGGCCGGCTCCGAACTCGGCATCTGGCTGTTTCCGAAAGGCCAGGAACCGAAGCATCGCATCTATCTCGTCCCGTTCACGGGGCTCAAGAACGGGACGGCCGGGCTCGACATCCCGCCGAACTCCATCGCGCACACCGAAGGCTTCACGGCGCTGAAGGAAAACACCGTCATCACCAACTTCCAGCCGCACTTCCACCTGCGGGGGAAGGTGATGCAGGTGGAGGCCATCCTCCCCGACGGCGCCACGCAGATCATCAGCTATGTCGAGAACTTCAACTTCAACTGGATGACCAACTACATCTACGCCGACGACTCGGCGCCGGCGTTCCCAAAGGGCACGGTCATTCACGTGACGGCCTACTACGACAACACACAGGCGAACAAGAACAACCCCGATCCGGATCAGTGGGTGGGGTACGGCGATCGAACCGTGGATGAAATGGCGCACGCGTGGATGAACGTGTACTACCTCAGCGACGCCGAGTACCAGGACTGGCTGGCGCAGCACAAGAAGGTCGCGACGACGACGCAGAACCCGCAGTAAGTCGAACAGCAGCAGATACCCGCCGCGGGGAGCACCCTCAGGGCCGCTCCCCGCGGCCCGCAGGAATCCCCATGAATCTCAGAACAGCCCTGCGCATGTGCGCGCTGATGGCGCTCGTGGCCGGCGCCGCCGTGTCCGCGCAAGTCCAGCTGCCGAGCGCCCCTCCGAAACAGTTCGGTTCGAGCGTCACGCCTGCGTTCGAAGGATGGTTCTACAACCCCGACGGAACGCAAAGTCTGTTGATCGGGTACTACAGCCGCAACACCGAGCAGGAAGTCGACATTCCGATTGGTCCGAACAATCACTTCGAGCCGGGCAATCCGGACATGGGCCAGCCGACACACTTTCTGACGCGACGGCGCTTCGGCATGTTCGTCGTCACCGTGCCGAAGGAGTTCGGAAGAACCGAAAAAATCTGGTGGACGTTGACGGTCAACGGCGTGACCAACAAGGTGCCCCTCTACATGCACACGGACTACAACGTCTCGCCGTTCAAGTCGACTGAAGAGAGCCCAAACGGCGCACACAATGCGCCGGCGATCCTTCAGTTCGAGGAAAAGGGCCCTTCGTTCCAGGGTCCCGGTGCCACGCTCGCCAAAGCCGTCTCACGTACAGCGACCGTCGGAACCCCGATGCCGCTGAATCTGTGGGCCGACGACGACGCGTTGTACAGCACCGGCGGCAACGCGCCCATGACGAGCACACCACCGCCGGTGAACGTGACCATTTCGAAGTATCGCGGCCCGGGCCAGGTTACCATCGCGGATGCCCGCCCGAAGTTCGAAACGCTGAAGGGCGGCAAGCCCACCGAGCCGTATAGCGGCAAAACCTCGACGACGGTCACGTTCAGCCAGCCGGGCGACTACATGTTGCACGTCACCGTCAATGACTACTCAGGCAACGGCGGTGGCGGCTCGGGTTGCTGCTGGACGACCGCGATCGTCAAAGTGTCGGTCTCTTCTTACTGAACCTCGAACGCCAGTAACACATTTCCGGGGCGACCAAGGTGATCGCCGTAGCCGGAATTCAGATAGAGCATGCCGCCGACGATCGTCGGCCCGGGACCCTGGATCGCGCCGCCGCCCGCGCGGACGCCGTTGAGCGTCTCGAACTGACGATTGGTATCGAACTCCCAGAGGATCGACCCGTCCTTCGTCGAATGCGCCCGCAGCGCGCCGTCGTTCGAACCGGAAAACAGCACGCCGGGAATCAGCGTCGGCGCCGAGATCAGCGCGGCGCTGCAGCCGGTCCCAGCCGCGCACTTGAGCGGCAGCGGCGGCACGTACCACGCGCGTTCGCCCGTCGTCAGACCCACCGCATGAAGTCCGCCGGGCTTCGGCAATCGAATATCTGACACGGGAAAGTACGCGCGGTCGCCGTCAACGGCCGCGCCCCACTGAATGCCGCCCCAGATGGATCCCTCGCCGGCGTGATACTGCCAGAGCTGCGCGCCTTCCTTGTCGGGATCGAGTGCGAACGCCATCCCCGACTTCTGCGCCGCGACGATGACGTCGCGGCCATCAGGCAACGTCACGAGCATCGCGGGTGTGCCGAGATCGAAATCCGGACCGGCTTTCTCGCCGCAGTTCGCGCTCCCAGCGCGGCAGCCGAAGACGTCCCCGGCCGTCAGCTGCTTGATCCACGTGATCGCGCCGCTCTTCATGTCGAACGCAACGATCGCATCCGCAGTCGGCTGCGCCGGCGCGCTGTAGGTGTTCCCCGTCCCGGCGTACACGACGCCCCGCTTGACATCGATCGTCGGCGCCGACCAGATGCCGACGCCCGATGGACCCCAGAGCGTCACGCCCGCCGCGGTCTTGCCGACCGCCTGAGGCTCCGGCACCATGAACGTCTGCCAGATCACGGCGCCGGTCTTCACGTCCAGCGAACTCAGACTGCCGCGAAACGTGCAGCACTCGTAGC
>JACPZV010000333.1 GCA_016195295.1 Acidobacteriota bacterium | reverse complement strand
TGTTCACCGACTACGAGCAGATTCTGTTCACGCGTGTGGTCGCGATCGCCGAGCGTCACGGCCGCGGCGTGAAGCTGCTCGTCCTGCCGGCCACGAACATTTTCGACGCCGTGGCGCAGACCGCGGTGCGTCTGGCCGTCAGCGAAATCGTTGTCGGCGAGTCCGCGAAGATCTCGCCGGTCGATCAAGCGCACCAGATGGGATCGGCCTGGGAGCGCACGCCGCGCGACCAGGCGCTCGCCACGCAATTCGTCATTCACTCCGCCGACGGCCGCGTGCAGCGCTTTGCGCTCGGCGCGCACGCGCCGACGCTGATGCCAGAGGACATCGAGCGCATTCATCGGTTGTGGGTGGAGGTGGTGAAGATCGTCGGCCCCGACATTCATCACCGCGATGTCGTGACCGCCGCGCTCGGCGCGCTGGAGGAAGAACTGAGCGGCACACGGCGAGCGCGGGCGCTCGATCGTCTGAAGCGTTAGGCGCGCGCGTCGAGTGACCGGTCATGACGACGCGGTTGGAAGATCGAGCGAAGTCTTCCGTTCGGGCGAAGTACCGGTCATGCCACTTGGCATCGGCGGTGATTTCGACTACCTGGGTGGGCGCCGGATTTGCGCAAGTCCGAGAACCGCGTGACGGTGGCGCTGCTGGTCAAGCTGTGATGGGTGTCGCGCCGCCGGAGGTAAGATTCGCGCGTGACGACTCGACTCACGGTTCAGATCCGCCGGCTGCCTTCGTCTGAAGGATTGCCGCTTCCCGCGTACATGACCGCCGGCGCGGCCGGCATGGATCTCCACGCCGCAATCGACGATGACGTGGTCATCGAACCGAGGACGGTGAGGCTGATTTCAACTGGACTCGAGATTGCTGTTCCCGATGGATTCGAGGCGCAGGTGCGGCCGCGATCCGGCCTCGCCGTCACGCATCGCATCAGCATGCCGAACACGCCCGCGACGATCGACGCGGACTATCGCGGCGAGATCCGCGTGCCGCTCATCAATCTGGGCGACGCACCGTTCCGCGTGACGCGCGGCATGCGCATCGCGCAGCTCGTCGTCGCGCCCGTGGTGCGCGTGGCGTGGGACGAAGTCGGCGAGCTGCCGTCGACGGACCGGGGCAAAGAAGGCTTCGGGCATTCCGGGGTGTAGCGCGAGCCTTTGAGGCGAGCGACCTGTTATACTTTTGACGCCGGGCTGACCTCCACATGCCGGACACTTCCGCGTCCATCGAGATCCCGAAGCGGGCACTCTTCAAAGCGGCTGAGGTCTGCGACATCGTCAAGGTTCAGCCGTACGTGCTGCGATCGTGGGAGTCGGAGTTTCCCGAGCTGGGCGTGAGCAAGAGCGCCGGCGCGCCGCGCGTGTACCGGCGCGTGGACGTCGAGCAGGTGCTGCGGATCAAGCATCTCCTGCTCGTCGAAGGCCTGACGCTGGCCGGCGCGCGGCGGCGGCTCGAGGAGGAAGCGGCGCCGGTCGCGCCAGACGAGCCGGTGATCGACGAGCTGATCGGACAGAACGCGCGCGAGCGCCTCACGGCGGTGAAGAGAGGATTGCGGTCCATTCTCGATCTGCTCTCGGGCAACGGCGCGGGCGAGGAGTTCCGGCTCCGCGCAGGTCACCGCGCGAAGGTGTCGCACAAGAAGACGACGGGCGGGAAGAACGGATCGCGGACGAGACGGAGGTAGGTCGGGAGTCGGGAGTCGTTAGTCGGGAGTCGCTGGTCACCTCGCGGACGTAGCGCGAGGCTTTAGCCGAGCGCAGTTGTCAAGCACGTGATATCGGGATGTAGCGCAGCCTGGTTAGCGCACCTGACTGGGGGTCAGGGGGTCGCCGGTTCGAATCCGGCCATCCCGACCATTTCCTCCAAATACTTGCGGCGGAGCAACGAATCTCGAAGAAATGGCTTGTGGCTGATTGGTGGCTTTCCGAGTGTGTGTCGGCGCCACCAGCCGAACAGCCGGAGGATCAGTGGGCGACGCAGGCACCGGATGCGCCTACCGCGAACACTGCAAAGCCGTGCGCGTGCGCGCTGACGATCGCTCGAACATCACGGTGTCGCCAAGGGCTTGAAGGAAAGCAGGCCGACGTCATTTTTCCGACTGGCGCTTGGTGTGCTTCACCAGCTGGTCCAGCAGCTGGTCCCTGGCGCGAAAGTTCGTCTGTCGCAAACGGTCAAACGCCACCACAAGATCGGCAAAACCGTGCTCCGAGGCGTCCGCCAGAACACGCAGCGTTCCCATTACAGGAATGCCGAGTCTGTGGGCCTCCTGGCGCGCGTCCCAATCATCGATCAGGAGCGCATCGGCTGATATTTCTGCGGCGAGCGCGATCGCGTCGCGCTCTCCGGCACCGAGAACTGTTCGCAGAGAATCGAGCGCCCGCATCGGGGCGCGAACCTGTAGCCAATCCGGCCTGTTCGACAGCCAGATCCTGACGGGTTCCGGACTCCGCTTTTGGGTGAGTTCTGAAACGACAGCAGGCGGCACGATCACGCGCCCGTACAAGGCCGGCAGCACGTGGGCGTGTTCGATCAGAATCAAATAGCGAAGTGGGCTGGCATCAGCGACGACAATCACTCGGGTTGTCGTTCACGATCGCGATCAGTGGCGAGCTCTTCCTGGCGCTTCCGCCAGAGCCGGGCGCTCGTGGCGCCCTCGCGCTCGAAGTCCTCGAACGTGTACTCCAGCGGCACGCCGTGACGCTTGAGGAAGCGGTCTAACTCGTCGCGCGACGGGATCTCCAACAACTGACAGATCTGGCGGCTGGTCAGCCGGTGCATCCTGTACGCGTCGATAGCGAGCGCTTCGAGCGCCGAACGCGACAGATCCTGGCCCTTGTCGGTCAGTTGCTCGACGACATCGTCGGGTAGATCCAGCCAGATTCGCATCGACTCAGTATAGAGCAGCCGGGCCTCAGGGGCCGCCGGTTCGAATCCGGCCAGCTTGCCAGCGAGGTCGCGGCCGGCGATCTCTCGCTGGAAACACGCGCCGCGCTCGAATCGACGACCGCGACGCCGAACTTGCGCCTCGCACTGCTTCTGGGCTCGCCGGAATTTCAGCGGCGCTGACTCCCTACCTGCCTCACCCGACCTACCTGCCCAACCCGACCTGCTTAGAACGACATCTGCATGCCGAAGCGGACGTAGCGGCCGTCCATAATCGTCGTCGGCGTGAACCACGGGTTGGTGGCCCCGAGGCTGTAGGTCTGATTGACGCTGAGCACCGTGCCCGCGTTGAAGACGTTGAAGATATCCGCGAAGCCCTGCACGCGAGTCCGGTTGAAGCGGAACGTGCGGCCGAACCGCATGTCGAGCCGGTTCTGGTAGTCGAGGAACACCGTGCCCGGTTCAATCAGGTTGACGACCGTCGACGCCGTGCCGGTCGTCGATCCGATGATGGGGCGGCCCGCGATGGCCGAGGTGACCGTGAAGTTGGCGTTCACGGTCGGGCCCGGGATCGACGTGAACGACCCGCTCACTTGGACGTCGTACGGCAGGTTGTACGCGACGGACGCTTTCACCGTCGTCCGGAACGGGAGCACCGTGTCGCAGAACCGCAAGCTGTTCGGATTGTCGCGTGCCGTGTTGCCGTTGGTGACGTTATCGCCATCGCACGTCGTGGAGGCGCGGCGGTCGGTGGTGACACCGCCGAAGACGATGAACTTGTCGCGCCGCGCATTCGCGGTCACCTCGAAGCCGTTGTAGGTCGTCCCGTTCAGGCTCGAGTACGTCACCAGGTTGTCGATCGCGCCACCGACTTTGTTGGCGTTCAACGTGTACATCGGAATGGGTTGCCCCGAGAGCGGCAGCCGCGTGTCGGCCGGCGTGTTGATGCTGTAGGCAGTCCATTCGGCGGCCGTGAGGTTCTGGTTGTCTGTGACCTGGAGATTGTAGAACTGACGGCGATAGTACCCGGCCGAGATCGAGACGCGCGGGAACAGCTCGTGCTGGACGACGGCGGAGTACTCCCAGTTGTAGCCGCGCGCCAGGTTCGGATCGGGGCGCACCGTCAGCTGACCGAAGTTGGAGGAGCCGCCGATGACTTCGTTGGTCTGAATGTTGCCGTTGGCGTCGAGGATGGATCCGTTCCGGTCCAAATCGAGCCATGTGCGGGTCTGCGTCGCCCCGTTCATGCCGTTGAAGCTCTGCGCGTAGCCCGCCGCCTGGGACGCGACGTACTTGCCCACGTTCGCCTTCAGCGCCGTCTTGCCGTCGCCGAAGAGGTCGTAGGCGGCCGCGAAACGAATCGACCAGTCGTTCCAGTTCGGCAGGTTCGGAATCGCGGGGAAGTCCCGGGCGGCGATCCACGTCGACGCCGGCGCCGACTCCGCGGGGACCTCGGCGTTGAAATGATCGAACCGCGCGCCGTAGTTCAGCGTGAGCTTCTTCATCGTCCACGTGTCCTGCGCGTAGCTGCCGAAATCGCTGTTGACGTGCTGGACGCCCGTGGTCGGTGTGTTGTACACGGCCACCTGGAACGGGATGTCGGTGAGACCTGAGGCGTTGACCGTGATCAGCGTGTTGATGTTCGCTCTCGGCGCGAAGGTACGCGAGTTCTCGCCCCAGCCGTCCGTCATGCCGACTTTGATCGCGTGCGTGCCGGTGACATAGCTGACCGAGGCCAGGCTGCTGTAATCCTGCGTCGTGCTCGAATACTCCGGAATGAGGTACCCACAGCGGCCCGTCAACAGGCCGGTCGAGGCATTCAGGTGCGGCAAGGCCCCCGGCTTGGCTGTTGCGGAGCAGTCCTGCTCGTAGGGCTGCGTGTAATAGGCGAGGCCGGCCTCGAACAGCAGCCTGCTGGAGTGGGCCCGGGTCCACCGGACCTGCGGGATCCACCCTCGACCGAACGCATCGGTCGACGCTTCGGGCGTCGACACCGCATACGTGTTGAAGCCGTTGTAGAACTCGCCGTTGAACTGCTTCTCGACGTAGAGCCGAATCTTGTCCTTGCTCGACGCTGCCCAGGTGATCCGGCCGACGCCGCTGTAGTTGCCCATCGAGTTCCGGTAGGCCGGGCTGCCGTCCGGGAACGTCGAACTCGGCACGTAGATCTTGTTGTCCTGGTACTTGTACGTGAAATAGAACCAGAGCTTGTCTTTCGCGAGCGGTCCGCCGAACGACGGGTTGATCTGGTAGTCGTACGCGGTCCCGGCCACCTTGATGAACGGCCTCGTGGCGTCGGTCAGATTGTCTGATTGCAGCGAGCTGCCCTGACCGTAGAGGAAGAAAGTGCCGGAGAACTTGTTCCCGCCGTCCTTCGGCACGCTGTTGACGCGGATGCCGCTGCTCTGGATTTCCGCCGCCTCGGAGCCGGTGCTGTAGGTCAGCTCCTGGACGCTTGCGTCGTTCATGTAGAAGCCGCTGTACTGGCCGCTGCCGCACAGGTTGTTCACGCGCAATCCGTCGATGGCGATCGTGAAGTCCGACGTATTCGAGCCGTGGCTGGTCACGTTGTACTGGCCGAGCACGAACGGAACCACGGTTGTTCCGGGGATCAGCAGCGCCCGCGCCGTCGTACTGCGAGTGGTCGTGGGAATCGCGTCGAGCACGTCGCGGTTCGCGACGAACTGCGCCGTGTTGTTGACCGTGTCGACAATCGGCGTGTCCGCCTGGACCGTAATCGACTCTTCAACGCGGCCGATCTCGAGGTCGGCGTTGATCGGCGCGATAAAGGTCCCTTCCAGCACCACGCCCTCGCGCCGCACCGTCTTGAACCCGGTGAGCGTGATGACGACCTGGTACGTGCCCGGCGGCAGGTCCACGATCTTGTACTGGCCCGCCGAGTCGGTGACGGCCGTGCGCGTTTTCTCGATGAGCGCCGGGCTCGACGCTTCGACCGTGACGCCGGGCATGACGGCGCCGCTCGTGTCCTTGACGACGCCGGCGATGCCGGCCTGGGCGAACGCGGCGACCGGGAACAAGACCACGGCAAGTGCGGCGAGGACCTGATGAGAAATGTTCCGCATTGGCCATTCCCTCCGAGCTGGACAGTTGCAATCAGTTGCAACTTCGCGCGACCTTAGCACCGGGACCGTCGCCCACGTTGACCAACACGGCGACGGCGCTGTCAACGAACCAGGGACTCACCGTCATCGGCGGTGGAACGCTGCCGGCGTGGTACGGGCTCGGCGGCGTGCGCGTCGAGATTCCGACGCAGAGTCGCGTGCTGCCCTACATGCTGGGCGGCGTCGGCGTCGTGCGTCTCAATCCAAACGCCATCTTCACCTTCTCGAGCGGGTCGATGCCGGACGGGTCCACGCCGGCTGTCGGCGAGGACGTGACCAGCGCAATCTCGACGGCGGGCTACTTCACCGCGCCTGCGCCGAGCACGGCGTTCATGTTCACGCTCGGCGGCGGCGTCCAGACGCTTGTCGCGGCCCACTGGGTCGTGGACGCGGGCTACCGCTACTCGCGCATCGCGGCCGACACCACGCTCAGCGCGACGCCGCTCAACGCCAACGGCCTGACGTTCGGCATCGGCTACCGCTTCTAATGCGCCTGGTCCGAAAGGACCCCGGCCTACATAATCAATTCTGAAGCGCAGCAGGGGAATCTGTAGGCCGGGTCCTTCGGGACCCGGCTCGGTGGGCGGGTCCGAAAGGACCCGCCCTACGTCGGTCGGTCTTTCTTCTCGGTCGTCCCGTCCGACAACTCGGGCAGCGTCGCGCCCACGGTCGGCGCCAGCAGGCCGGTCTTCACGTAGGTCAGCAGCTTGTCGCGCGTGTCCGCGATGTCGAGGTTCCGCATCGTCAACTGACCGATGCGATCCTGCGGCGTGAAGAACGCTTCACCCTTTTCCATCGTCAGGCGCTCGGGCTTGTAGGTGAGATTCGGGCTCGTCGTGTCGAGGATGGAGTAGTCGTTGCCGCGGCGCAGCTCGACAGTCACCTCGCCCGTCACCGCGCGCGCGACCCAGCGCTGCGCGGTTTCGCGCAGCATCAGCGCCTGCGAATCGAACCAGCGGCCCTGGTAGAGCAGCCGGCCGAGCTGGCGTCCGTTGTCGCGGTACTGCGCGATGGTGTCCTCGTTGTGGATGCCGGTGACGAGACGCTCGTACCCGATGAAGAGCAGCGCCATGCCGGGCGCTTCGTAGATGCCGCGGCTCTTCGCCTCGATGATGCGGTTCTCGATCTGATCGGACATGCCGAGGCCGTGGCGTCCGCCGATCGCGTTCGCTTCGAGCATGAGTTCGGCCGGATCGCTGAATGACGTGCCGTTGAGCGCAACCGGCCGGCCCTCTTCGTACCGGACGACGACGGCTTCCGGCGTCACAGCGACGTTGTCTTTCCAGAACGCGACGCCCATGATCGGGTCGACGATCTTGACGCCTTTATTCAGAAACTCGAGGTCCTTCGCTTCGTGCGTCGCGCCGAGGATGTTCGAGTCCGTCGAGTAAGCCTTCTCGACGCTCATCTTGTACCCGAAGCCCGCGCGGTTCAGGTACTCCGACATTTCCTTGCGGCCGCCGAGCTCGTCTATGAACCGCTGATCGAGCCACGGCTTGTAGATCCGCAGGTTCGGATTCGCCAGCAGGCCGTAGCGATAGAAGCGCTCGATGTCGTTGCCCTTGAACGTGCTCCCGTCGCCCCAGACGTGGACGCCGTCTTCTTTCATCGCGACGACGAGCATCGTGCCGGTGACGGCACGGCCGAGCGGCGTCGTGTTGAAGTAGGGCACGCCGGCCGTGGAGATATGGAAGGCGCCGCTCTGCAGCGCCGCAATCCCCTCGGAGACGAGCTGCTGCCGGCAATCGATCAGCCGCGCTTTCTCCGCGCCGTACTGCAGCGCACGCCGGGGAATGTCGTCGTAGTCGGTTTCGTCCGGTTGGCCGAGGTTCGCGGTGTACGCGTAGGGAATCGCGCCGTTCGCCCGCATCCAGTGAAGCGCCGCGCTCGTGTCGAGCCCACCCGAGAACGCGATGCCGACCCGCTGGCCCGCCGGAAGCGTCTGCAGGATCGTCGTCATTGCCGTTTATTGTAAGCGCGATTCGCGCGTGGCTCGCGGCTCCGCAATCCGCGATCCTCAATCCGCGATCAAAACCGAAACAACGGCCGGCCGTTGACGAGGCCCGGCCATGGCACGCCGATCAGCATCGCAAGCACGGCGACGCTGAAGCAGATGAATCGCCCATGCCGTCGCGCGGCCGAGGTCTTCGCGCCCAGCGCGTACACGCGGCCCGCGCGGACCGCAATCACCGCCACGAACATCATCGCTGCGTGCCCGATCGCCCAGAAGCGCAACCCTGGATCGCGCCACGCGGCGCCGACGTTGTTCATCGCGTCCCGCGTGAGCGGACTCAGGCCGAGATAGAGCAGCAGGCCGAACAGCACCTGCAGGTCCAGCGCGAGCATGAAGTACGTGTCCCAGCGCCCGCCCCGCGGCCGCTCGGAGGTGTCCTCGCGATGGCGAAAGGCGTTCAGCGTCGCGCCCGCGCCAATCAGCAGCGCAACCCACCGCAGCCACGAATGAATGATCAGGACCGCCGGATACACTCTGTGCCCCGCGCTACGAGACTTCCTTGACGAAGATCTCGTAACGGAAAGCGTCAGGGTCCAGACTGTCGAGCCTTCCGTTCGCGGTTTCTCCCTGCGGGTACATGAAGTAGCCGATCGGCCGGCCCTTCGATCCGGGCAGCGTCACGTCGTTCGCGAAGTTGTACGCGATCCAATTCATCTCCCACGATCCGAAGAGCCGTTTCCGCGCGTCGCGGACTTTGTCGTGATCGAGCGGCAAATGCCCCGGCGGCTCCTCGAGCGCGACTTTCCGCACGTCGGCCGGATCGACCGGCACCCAGCCGTACCCGACGAGGTACACCTCGGCGCGGCAGTGCTGCGCCTTGGTCGCGTTCTCTGACGAGAGTCCGAGGCTGCTGAATCCTTGATCCGATTTCGCGACGCGTAGACCGTAGAGGTCGCGCGAGGGCAGACCCGCGGCGCGCGCGAGGCCGACAAACAAGCCGTTGATGTCGGCGCACTTGCCGCTGAGGTTCTTCGTCTCGAGCATGAACCGGATGTCGCCCAGCCCGCAGCCGGGCGTCTTCGGATCGCGAAACGTGTTCTCGACGATCCACTCGTAGATCGCGCGGGCCTTCTCGAAGTCGGTGCCGTGTCCGCGCGTGATCTCGGTCGCCGTCGCCTTGACGATGCCGTCGGTCGGCATCAGTCGCGTCGGTCGGAGAAAGGGCGACAGCGACGTCATGTCCGCGGGCGGCGGCACGGTGGGCTTCGTCAGATCGGCCGCATGCCCCGCCGTCGCGACGCGGCTGACGACCTTCAGCAGCGGCGTCACGTCGTCTGGCCATTCCGCCACCAGCATGTCCAGATCGTCGCGCTCGACCATCGTGGCGCTGCCGCCTTCGGCGCGATAGTTGTCGCCGAACGTTTTCTGGAACGGCGCGGCGGCCGCGAGCGGCATGGGCAGCCACACGCGCGTCGGGCCGACGGCCTGCAAGACTTCGACGCGCGTCGTAATCTCGAACGTCCGCCAGCGCACGTCGGGCGCATCCTGTGCGAAAAGGCGCGAGGGTTCGACCAGCGCTAATCCGGCCGCGGTCACGCCGGCGCGGCGAATAAATTCGCGGCGGTTCATCGAGCTAATCTTCTCCCCGCCGGCCGCGGCTCCGCAACGCTTTTACCACGCTCCGCAACTTTTTTGATTCCAGCCGCCGCTCGCGCGCGGCCTTGCCGGGCCGCGTCGGCCGTCGCGCCTTCGGGCGTCGCGCCGCCGCCTGCAATAGGGCCATCAGGCGCACGCGCGCCGCTTCACGATTCATCGCTTGCGTCCGATGCTCGCGGCTGTCGATCAGCAGCACGCCATCGGTCGTCATGCGATGGCCGGCCAGCGGGATCAGCCGATCCTTGACGTCCTGCGGCAAAGACGAGGCAGCCACGTTGAAGCGCAGCTCGACCGCCGTCGACACCTTGTTGACGTTCTGTCCGCCCGGACCGGACGCACGTATAAATCGCTCGTCGAGCTCGTTGTCGTCGATGACAATGGCGTCAGTGATTCGAATCATCAGCGGAGGCGATCTGTAGGGCGGGTCTTGTTCTTCAGACCCGCCTGCAGCCGGGTCCGAAAGGACCCGGCCTACAAGACATTCGTCAAACCATTAATCGTTCATCGGAGCGCAGCGACTATCAAACACGCCCAACCGGCGAGGAACGCGACGCCGCCGAGCGGCGTGATCGCGCCAAGAACGGTCACGCCCGTGAGCGCGAGCAAGTACAGGCTTCCCGAGAACAGAACGATCCCGGCAGTGAAGAGCCAGCCTGAGGCGCGGACGAGCCCGCCGTCACCGCGCGCCAGCGCCAGCGCGACGATGAGGATCGCGACCGCGTGGTACATCTGGTACCGGACGCCGGTTTCGAAGACCGCGAGCATCTCCGGCGTTAGGCGCCCGCGCAGTCCGTGTGCGCCAAAGGCGCCAAAGGCCACGGCGAGGAAGGCGGCGACGGCCCCGATCAGCATCCACGTCTTGTCCATAGCCAACCATTCTATGCGGCGGGGCGCTGGATGCAGGCGCTGCTCGTCGGTGTCGCGCCCGCCGATCCGCCGACGTTCGCCGCCGTCGGCGCGCCGGCGATCCTGATGACGGTCGCCGGATCGCTGATGCCGACCCTGCGCGCGCTGAGGGTCGATCCGATTACGGCTTTGCGAGCTGAGTAGTGGCTGGTGGCTGGTGACTGGAAGAAGAAGTGTAGGGCGGGTCCTTTCGGTCAAGACGTAGGGCGGGTCCTTTCGGACCCGCCTGATCAGCCGGGTCCAAAAGGACCCGGCCTACATTTCAAAGGATCCAGCCGGTCAAAGGATCCAGCCGGGGTCCAGAAGGACCCGGCCTACATCCGTAAGCTCACGGCAGCGCGAACGCGACAATCGCGCTGCCAGACGGCGCGCCGTTCTTGCCGCCGCCGCAGACGATGACGACGAACTGTTTGCCGTTGATCGTGTAGGTGACGAACACGCGGTCCTTGTTTACGGTGACGCCGCGATGTCGGAACCGCGCGGTCGAAGCCGCGCCGCCGCTCGGATCGAACTTCCAGATCTCGCGTCCCGTCGCCGCATCGATCGCCACGACCTTCAGCGTCGGCGTGGTCGCGTGATCACAGACGCTCTATTCTGATCCATCCGCGCGGCTGACGTCGATGCGGCGGTCGTCGCCGCGGCCGCGGACCCGCACGCGCCACGGATTGCAGCAGACCTCGCAGTCCTGCACGAAGCTGCCCTTGACGTCGGGCTCGACGTAGATTTCCACGACCGCCGCGCTCTCGGGATGGGCGGCCGCCGCGCCGCCGACGGCCGCACGCAGCGTCGATCTCAATCTGTTCAGCGACGTGAACCTCGTCGCCCTGCTCGATCGCGTCGAGACCGTCGCAGCAGCGAATGGCACGGCGTGGGTCGGGAAAGTTTCCGGAGATGACGACAGCCAGGTGATTCTCGCCGTGTCCGATGGTGTCCTGAGCGCGAGCGTGAGCGCGGCGGGCCGTCTCTATTCTGTGCGACGCGAGAGCGGCGGCACGTACACGATCGCCGAGGTCAACGCGAGCGCCATCCCGCCCGGCGGCGAGCCAATCGTGCCGAAGCTGGACGCGCCCGCCGCGGACGCTGCGGCGGTCGCGCCGGCTGACAGCGGCGACACGTTCGACCTACTGCTGTACTACACGACGACGACGAAGAACGCGGCCGGCGGGACGGCGGCGATCAAGGCGCTCGTGACGGCCACGATCGCGCAGACCAATGCCCTCTACCAGGCGAGCGGGATCGGCGCGCGCGTGCGGCTCGTCGGCGCCCTCGAGATGAACTACGCCGAAACGGGTAGCCTCTTTACGGACTTGCCAGCGATTCGAGCGAACGCCACGGCCCAGGCCGATCGCAATCTCCTGGGCGCAGACCTCGTGTCGCTGCTCGTCAGCAGCAACTCGAGCAACAGCGGCCTGGCGTACACGATGGGTTCCACCTCAGTGAATCAGACCTTCGAGTCGGCCGCGTACAGTACTGTCGTGTACTACAGCTACATCGGCTTCATTTACGCGCTGGCCCATGAGATGGGGCACAACATGGGCTGCCTGCACGAACCCGGCAACAACAGCGGCGACGACACGCACGGGGCGTTCCTGTATTCGCTGGGATACACGGACCCCGTCCACAAGTTTTACGACGTGATGTCCTACGGCCTGAACTGCACGGGCTGCACGCAGATGAATCAATTCTCCAGCGCGACGAACACCTATCAGGGCTTCCCGTCAGGGACTGCGACGCAGGACAACGCGCGAACGATCAACAACACGCGAACGACCGTCGCCAATTTCCGCCAGTCGGTCACGGGGGCCCTCGGCGCGCCGTCGAACCTGTTCGCATCCTCTTCCGGATCGAACATCACGCTCACGTGGAGCGCAGGCAGCGGCCAGCCGACCGGGTACCTGATCGAGGCGGGGTCGTCGAGCGGCAAGGCGGACCTCGCGAGTCTCAACACGGGCAACGCGTCGACGACGTTCTCGGCGAGCGGGATCGCCAACGGTCTGTACTACGTTCGTGTGTCGCCGACGTCCGGGTCGACGACAGGGTTAGCGTCGAACGAAGCGGTGCTTCAGGTGGGCGCGTGCTCGTCGGCGCCGCCGGCCCCGACGAACTTGAACGTGGCGATCACGGGCTCGACGTTTGTCATCGCGTGGACGCCGAGCTCGCGCGCGACCAGCTACATCCTCGATGCTGGCTCGTCGGCGGGGGCTTCGAACCTTGCCGCCGCGTACGACATTACGAATGCCGTCGTCTCAGTGCCGGGCGGCAATCAGGTGGGCGGTTATCCGAATCAGTTGAGCTGGAGTTATTCGCCCCTGCCAGCCGGCTCGTACTACCTGCGTCTTCGCGGCAGGAACGCGTGCGGCACCAGTGCGGCGTCGAACGAGACGGTCGTGGTCGTTCGTTAGTCGGGTCCGAGGGCGGCGTTGAAGAGGACTTTGAACGTCCCGAAGGACTGCCCGCGCCATTCGGGACGGAACCCGAGCAGAATGATGTGGCCGGCGTCGAGCTGCACGTCGAGCGCCGCGGCCTTGCCTTGCAGATGCTTTTCGCCGATCAAGTAGCCCGAGAGCAGAGGCGAACCTGCGTCCTGGTATCGCGCGAGAACCGTGCCCTTGAAGCCCTCGAGCGTTTCGAAGACCGGACTGCCGTCCACGAACACCGCGGCCCTCTCCGGCATCCCGGCCATCACAGGATGCGCGCGATCGGGAGTCACCTCCACGATCGATCCGCGAAGGAAGAATTCTTCGGGTCGGAGTCCGGCGACGACGTTGCGCACCGGCAACTTGAATTGCTGAATCGCGAACGCGCTCGCGCTGCTGAGACAGACGAGCCGGCCGCCTCCGCGGATGAATCGCTCGAGCGCCGACAGGTCGTCGGCGGTCAGCTGATGCGCGTACTCCGGGCGGACGGTACTGCCCGGGCTGCCGCGCCCGCCGCGTCCCCCGCCTTGCGCGCCCTGGACATTTTGGAGGGGCACGCGCGCATCGTCGGCGATGATGACGACGTCGACTTTTTCCGCGAACGGCGACTTGAAATCTTCGGGATGCAGCGTGACGTACGGAAAGCCGTACTGCTCGAGGACCCAGCGCGTCCAGCCCTCGTCCATGCTGCCGGTCCACGGCTGGTAGAGGCCGATGCGCGGCTTCCTGACGGACCGAATCAGCTGGCCGGCCGCGCTTGGCGCTCTCGACGCCTGAAGAGCAAGCGACGCGACGATGTCGTTCTGCGCGGCTTCGGGGAGGCCGCTGACGGCGTAGCGTCCGTTCACCAACTGCACGGTTGCGCCCTGAGCCCACGCGCGATTGATAGCGCGGAACGTGTTGTTCTGCGCGGGATCCAGTACGAGCACGGGACCCGATCCCGTGGCGCGGCCCGGCGGTGGGACGATGGCGGCCGCAGCCGGATCGGTGTCGAAGCCGGCGCCGGGGACGCTGTCGAACGTCGCCGCATCCTTATCTAATGCGGCGTCGTACGGCATCGGCTTGACGCTGACCGCTGGCGCCGGGCCGAGCAGTTTCATGGCGCGGCGCACCTCGTCCGCAAGGGGCGACGTGGCCGGCACGACGCGCACGCCCATCTGAAGCGGGAGCGACCAGCCCGCGGCGTCGTACGGGCGCTCGGGCGGACCGCCCGGGTACTGGCGCAAGTCCGGATAGCGCTGAATGTCGAGGACCTCGCGCGCCATGGCGGCGAATTCCTGATCCGTCGGGACGATCCACGCGCCCGCGGGAAAGGACTCGCCGTCCATCGTCACGGGCGTCGTCAGTTCGCCAACGCGCACGCCGCCGAACGCGAGGCGCCGCAGCAGCTCGACCGCTGCGACGGGATCGCGCTGCTCCTTCGAGATGAAGTACGCGTAGGGCGCTTTCTTCCGGCCGAGCGCAATTTGATCGCGGCCCGCCTGATAGCGGTCGAACAGCAGCGACTCTTTGTACTTCGCCGCGAATTCCAGGACCGAGAGCGAGGCGGTTTCCATGTAGTCCACGGCGTCGCGCAGGCGCCAGAGTCCGGGCGCCCAGGGGCTGGAGTACAAGCTCTGCTCACGAAGATCGCGCATGTTCTGCGGGAAGTCGTCAAGGGTGTAGGTGTGGGGCGTCGCGTACTGGAAGAGCGCCGTCTCGGTCCAGAAGGCCGCGATGTTCTTGAAATTCGGGGCGTAGTCGACGTAGCCCGGGTACCAGGCGTCGAACGCCGTGCCCATGTGCGTGGCGCCGACCTGTCCACGCTCCTCGAGACCTTTCGCGATGGCCATTCCGATCATGTTCACTTCGCGCGAGATGACGTAGGGCGCTTCGATGCCGACCGGCTCCGAGAACGGCGGCAGCCAGATGCGCGTGGGAAACGGTCCCGACTGGTGATGGACGTAGATGATCTGCGGCTCCCATTGCCGCCACGTGTGCTCGAGAACGCGCGACTCGACCATGTTCAGCATGTAGGCGTCGCGGTTGTTGTCGTGGCCGACGTATTCCTGGTACAGCCGCGGCAGGCCGGACAGCTCGTACGGCGTGCCGACGTTCTTCATGTACCACTCGGCGACCATCTGCTGCCCGTCCGGGTTGATCGTGGGCCAGAGCATCAGGACGACGTTGTCCAGCATCGCTTTGACATCGGGTTCGTTGACGCGCGACACGAGGTCGTAGGCGAGCTGCGGCGTGTGCTGCGCGCCCGCGACTTCCGTCGAGTGAAGGCCGCCGTCGATGTGGACGAAGGCCTTGCCGTCGCGTGCGAGCCGGTGCGCTTCGGCGTCGGTCAGGCCCTGCGGGTGCGCGAGGCGCCGGGCGATCTCGCGGTAGCGATCGATCTTCGACAGGTTGTCCGGCGACGAGATCAACGCGAAGGTCATCGGCCGGCCCTGGCTGGTCCTGCCGGCCTCGACGAGCTTCATGTACTTCGTGGTCGCCGCGAGCTTCTTGAAGTAGTCGAACGATTGTTCGTAGGTTGCAAGCTTGTAGTCGGCGCCAGGCCGGAAGCCGAGAATGGTTTCAGGTGAGGGAATTCGGCCCTGGCCGATCAGCGCCACCGGCGCAATGAGCGTGAGGAAGAGAAGACTGCGAGCCGTGGTCCGCATGGACCCGAATTCTACCCGGAACGGTCAGCGCGGCTCGACCGAGTTCTTGCGGTTCGCCGGATCGATGCTCGCGACGTATGCCAGGCGACGTTTATCGAGGACCTTGGTTCGCGCTTTTACCAGGCGCAGACCGTCACGTTCTACCTCAATCAACGTCAGACGTCTGATGAAGTCGCCGTGCCACATCAGCAGCCAGCGGAAGTGTTCCTCCTCCATCCGTCGCCACGACGGTTCGTAGCGCGCGCGTGATTCTTCTCGGGACTCGGACATTCCCACGCCTATTCGATTCGCCGCCGCGTGTTGCGAGTCGGGGGCAGGGCCTCCTTGATTAGAGTCTCGATCTGGGATGGGTGAAACCCCTCGCCTTCAGGA
>JACPZV010000307.1 GCA_016195295.1 Acidobacteriota bacterium | reverse complement strand
TGCGCGGCGGCGACAATCTCGACGTCACCGACCATGTCCTGCCCGCGTCGCAGCGACCCGGCGGGATACGCCCAGACGATCCCCGGCAGTGCGCGAAGCCGCTCGATGAAAGGTTCGGCAATCGTCGTCGCGCGGCCGAGCGGAATGCGGGGGACGAGCGCGCGCAACGAGGGCAGCGCCGCGCTGATCGCCGCCTCGGCGTCGACGCCCATCCCGGGGAGATCCTTCAGCGTTCGTTCGCCGACGGCGGCGGCCAGGTCCGCGATCGACGTCACATCCAGCATCTTGTGAATGGTGGCCAACTGATCGAGCGTGACGGCGCCGGACTCGAACAGCCAGCGCAGATCCGCCGGCAGGTCGGCGATGGTCGACTCGACCAGAACCCAGCCGCCGGTTTCGTACATCTGGCGGAGTCGCTTGAGAACGTCGGGATCGACATCGGCGGGCGGCTCGTCGACGAGCGCGCCCATCTCGGCGTCCGACTCGATGCGCCGCGCGCCGACGACTTCTCGCATGCGGGCAAGGAGTGCCTCTTCCGCCACGTCGCCACGGATCATGGCCAGCAAGGCGAGCTGATCGAGCGTACGCTGAAGAGGGGAGACGGCCTAGCCTTTCAGTGCGCCGGGCTGGGGCGGCGCCTGTTTCGGCGCCTCCTTCGTTTCCGTCGGCAAGTTCGCCGCGAGCCAATCGCTGATGCCGCCTTGGAGCGTGACCGCCCGGTATCCTTGGCGGATCAACTCCGCTGCGACACTGGAACTGGCCAGCTCGTTGGGATCCGAATCGTAGACGACCACCTCGCGGTCACGCGGGATCGACGACGACTGCACGTCGCCGCGGTATCGCAGGGCGCCGGGCAGCTTCACGGTGCTATGTTCGTACGGGTACTTGAGCCGCGCGTCGACCAGGACGGGCGGAGCGCCGCTTTCGAGACGCTGCTTCAATTCTTCTTTGGTGATGCGGGGAACGGGCACGGAAATCTATTGTGATTGCGGCGCGCGCAGACTGTCAACTTCAGCGGCCAGAGCCGTTCTCACTGTGGTCATGGAATCGCACAGATCACGACGACCGAGCCGCGTTTTCTGTAAGATGCCCGCGGGGGGAGCTGATGGCCAAGCACCTGGAACTGAAAGGCCGGCGCTACTGGATCCTCTCGGAGCCTCACGGTAACGGGTGGAAGGCCAGCGTCGCCGAAGTGAAGGAAAACGGCGAGAACGCGCCGGTCGGCATTGAGGCGACTGCCGAGACGCGCGGTGCAGCCGATGACGCTGCGGAAAGAAAACTCCGTCGACTGCTCCAGGCCTACTGACGCCTGCGGTCCCATGAGCACCCACGCGAGGGCATCGGACCTCCTCGCGCGACCAACCCGATTGCGTGCCCCGTCATACTGACGATTTCCTAGGTGGCGGCCGTCACGGGGCGAACGTGAACGACGTTCGCGGTGTAGACGAGACTGGTGGGGCCAGCGGCGATGCTCTCGGCGGGGCAGCCTTCGCTTGCGATGCGAGCGAAGGCTGGTGGACGGCAGGAGGCTCGAACTCCCGACCTCCGCGTTGCGAACGCGGCGCTCTCCCAGCTGAGCTAGCCGCCCACGGCGTGAATCGCGATTGTACCACGCGATTTTGCGCCGCCGCAATGCGGCGCGACACCCGCTGCTGCTACACTCGCACGATGTCTGCGATCAGACGCCTCGGCGTCATGACGGGCGGCGGCGACGCCCCAGGTCTGAACGCCGTGATTCGCGCCGTCGTGAAAGCGTCGGCCAACAGCGGCATCGAATGCGTCGGCCTCGAGGACAGCTTCGACGGTCTCATCGAGGCCGATCGCGCGCGTCCGTTGACGCCGCGCGACGTGACCGGCATCCTGCGCCTCGGCGGCACGATCCTGGGCACGACGAATCGCGGCAATCCATTCGCGTACCCCGTGACCACGTCCGACGGCGTCCACGATTACTCGGATCGCGTCGTCGAGATGTTCCACAAGATGGGGCTCGGCGCGCTGGTGGTGATCGGCGGCGACGGCACGCTCGCGATCGCGCACAAGTTCAGCGAACGCGGGATTCCCATCGTCGGCGTGCCCAAGACGATCGACAACGACATCGTCGGGACGACGAACTGTTTCGGCTTCGACACGGCGGTCGCGTTCGCGACGGACGCCATCGATCGGTTGCATACCACGGCCGAGGCGCACAAGCGGATCATGGTCGTCGAAGTCATGGGCCGCTACGCCGGATGGATCGCGCTCTACGCCGGCGTCGCGGGCGGCGCGGATGCCATCCTGATTCCCGAGATTCCCTTCGATCTTTCGATCGTCGCCTCGCGGCTGCGCGAGCGAGACAAGTGGGGCGCGAAGTTCAGCATCGTCGTCGTCGCGGAGGGCGCGTTTCCGGCGGGCGGTCACATGTCGCTCATCGAGGCGGCCCGCGACGGTCACCTCGAACGGCTCGGCGGCATCGGCGCCCGTGTAGCCGAGGCGCTGGGGAAGGAAACGGGGAAGGAGACGCGGTCGGTCGTCCTCGGTCACTTGCAGCGCGGCGGGGCGCCGACCAGCTTCGATCGCGTACTGGCGACGCGGTTCGGCGGCAAGGCCGTGGAACTCGTCAAGCGCGGGGAGTTCGGCACGATGGTCGCGTTTGCGCCGCCTGACATCATCGCGCGCCGTCTCGAGGACGTGGTGGGGAAGACGAAAACCGTCCCGAAAGACGCCGATCTGCTCGCCACCGCGAAAGCGCTCGGCGTGACGTTCGGCGACTGACTGGCGGCACGTCCACGCTGAATCGGTACCGCTGCGGGCACCCACGCGGGGCCCGTCGCGCGGCAGCCCACAGGTGCTCGTGCGCTGGCCGGGCCGGGCACGTCTACGCGCACTGCGCCGCCTGTGGGCGCCCGCCGCGCGCCACCCGCGAGCCCGCGGTCGGTACCGATTCAGCGGAGACACTCCACTAGCGCAGGACGTCGAGATACTTGAGCGCGCCACCCGTGTTGAAAAGCACGACCGACTCGTGCCGTGCGATCGTGCCGTCCGAGACGAGGCGCTGAATCGCGACGAGCGCGGCGCCGCCCTCGGGCGCGGCGCTGACGCCCTCGTGTTTCCCAAGGGCGAGCATGCCGTCGACCATCGATCGATCCGAGACCGCGACCGCCGTGCCGCCGCTCTCGCGCACGGCGCGCAGGATCAGAAAGTCGCCGATGGCACGCGGGACGCGCAGGCCATCCGCGATCGTCGCTGCGCCCTCCCAGGGCTGCGCTTTCTCGGCGCCCTGCTGGAATGCGCGGACGATCGGCGCGCAGTTCTCGGCCTGCACCGACACCATGCGCGGCCGCTTGCCGGCGTTCACCCATCCGAGGCGCTCGATTTCGTCGAACGCCTTCCACATGCCGACCATGCCGGTTCCGCCGCCGGTGGGATAGACGATCCAATCGGGCCACTGCCAGTTCAGCTGCTCGGCGAGCTCGTACGCCATCGTCTTCTTGCCTTCGATGCGATACGGCTCCTTCAACGTCGACACGTCGTACCAGCCAGACGGCCCGCCGCGCTCCGCCGCCATGCGACCGGCGTCCGTAATCAGACCATCCACCAGCGTGACGTTGGCGCCGTAGAGCCGGCATTCGTCGACGAAGGGCTGCTTCGCGTCCTTCGGGATGAAAACCTCGCACGCGAGGCCGGCCGCGGCGGAGTAGGCCGCGGCCGCGTTGCCCGCATTGCCCGCCGTGGGCAGCGCGATCGTCTTCACGCCCAGAGCGCGGGCGCGCGTGATGGCGGCGGACTGTCCGCGTGCCTTGAAGGAGTTCGTCGGGTTCAGCGACTCGTCTTTGACGTAGAGGCGATCGAGACCCACGACGCCGCCGAGCGATCGCGCATGGAAGAGCGGCGTGAAGCCCTCGCCGAGCGTGACGGGTACCTCATCGTCGAAGAGCGGCATCAGCTCCCGATACCGCCACATGGTCGGCTCGCGACCCTGCAGGCTGTCACGCGACCAGCCGCGTGCCTTGTCGAGATCGTAGCGGGCGAGCAGGGGAGCGCCGCAAGAACAGAGATGATGACGACCGCGCGGATCGAGCGTGGGCGCTCCGCAGGGGACGGAGCACTCTAGATGTGAAAAGAACGACATAAGTCTGAAGTGTGAAGTCTGAAGTGTGAAGTCGCGTCGGGTCTTGAGACTTGAGACTTCAGACTTCAGCCTTCCTACTTCCCAAGTAACTCGCCATCCTTCTTCTTCTGCAAGTCGTCAATCTGCTTGACGTGACCGTCGGTGATCTTCTGCACCTCGTCGAGGCCTTTCTTCTCGTCGTCCTCGGAGATCTTGTGGTCCTTGAGCAGCTTCTTCAGTCGCTCGTTGGCGTCGCGGCGCACCTGGCGAACGCTGTTCCTGGCCTCTTCACTCAGCTTATGGATGTGCTTCGACAGCTCCTTGCGACGCTCTTCGGTGAGCGCGGGCAAGGGTACCCGCACCACCTTGCCGTCGTTGGCGGGATTCAGCCCGAGGCCGGCCGCGCGGATCGCCTTTTCGATCGCGCCGAGCTGCGACGGATCGAACGGCTGCGCCAGAATCAGCGTGGGCTCAGGTATCGACAGGCCCGCCACCTGGTTGAGCGGCATCTTCGATCCGTACGCGTCGACGAGCACGCCGTCCAGAATCGTCACCGACGCTCTTCCCGTTCGGACTCCCGCGAACTCGTGCTGAAGGTGCTGAAGCGACGTGTTCATGCGCTTGTTGACTTCCGCGTACAGGCCTTTGAGGTCATTGACGTCCATGGGCCCCCCGGTTGAATTTGAGGATCTGAGGATTTCAGGATGTGAGGATTTGAAGAGACATCCAGATTCTCACATCCTCACATCCTCAGCTCCTCAGATCATGGTTCATACAGTCACGAGCGAGCCGATCGGCTCGCCGACGATCGCGCGCTTGATGTTGCCCGGCGTGCGCAGGTTGAAGACGACGATCGGCAGCCGGTTGTCCATGCAGAGAGAAATGGCCGTCGCGTCCATCACCTGGAGGCCCTGCTCGAGCACCTGCAGATAGGAAATGCGATCGAAACGGGTCGCGCCCGGCTCGATCATCGGGTCCGCGTCGTAAATCCCATCGACCTTCGTCGCCTTCAGGATGACGTCGGCCTTGATTTCCATCGCGCGCAGTGCGGCCGCCGTGTCAGTGCTGAAGAAGGGATTGCCCGTGCCTGCGCCAAAGACGACGACGCGACCCTTCTCGAGATGGCGGATGGCCCGCCGGCGAATGAACGGCTCGGCGACGGCGCGCATCTCGATGGCCGTCACGACGCGCGTCACGACACGCTGCTGCTCGAGCGCGTCCTGCAGAGCGAGCGCGTTGATGACGGTGGCCAGCATGCCCATGTAGTCCGCGGTCGCGCGGTCCATTCCGCGTGCACTGGCCGCCACGCCGCGGAAGATGTTGCCGCCGCCGATGACGATGGCGGTTTCAACGCCCATGCTTTGGATTTCCGCGATGTCTTTCGCAATCTGCGTGGCCACGGCGGGATCGATGCCGTAGCTTTGTTCACCCATGAGGGCTTCGCCGGAAAGTTTGAGGAGGACGCGCTTGTAGGCAGGCACGGGGGAAGCGGTCACGGACAGCGATTATAGATTATTGCGCCGCCTCGCCGACTTTCAATCTCGCGAAGCGCGTGACGACGACCGCGGCGCCGAGCGTCTTGGCTGCGGCCGCCAGGACGTCCTTCACGGTCATCTTCGGGTCTCGAATCGACGCTTGGTCGACGAGGACCACTTGACTGTAGAACGCGCCGAGCTTGCCCTCGACAATCTTGTCGATGACGTGAGCCGGCTTGCCGGAGTTCTCCATCTGCGCCCGATAGATCGCCCGCTCGTTGTCGAGCACCTCCGCCGTCACGGCGTCTCGCGACGCGTAGGTCGGACTGGATGCCGCGATCTGCATCGCGATTTCCTTCACGAGCGTCGCGAATTCGTCGCGCGCGCCGAGGGCGGGGGTGACGCCGCCGAATTCCACCTGGACGCCGATTTTTCCTCCCAAGTGGATGTACTGTCCGACGTAGCCCTGGCCCGCGTACCGCACGAAGCGGGGGACGGCCATGTTCTCGCCGAGCTTCGCGATGGCGGCGGCGACGAGCTTCCGCACCGGCCCGTTCGGATCTTTCAACCAGACGTCGTTCGCGGCGCCGTCCGCCCTTTCGATCTCCGACAGGACGTTCTGCACGAGCTGCTGAAAGTCCGGTGTCCGCGCGACGAAGTCCGACTCGCAATTCACTTCGACGAGCACGCCTGACGCGTGATCGGCGGCGAGGCGATGGCCGATCAGGCCCTCGCTCGCCGTACGGCCGGCCTTCTTTGCCGCGCTGGCCAGCCCTCGCTTGCGGAGAATCGTATTGGCTTCCTCGAAATCACCGCTGGCCTCGGTGAGGGCCGTCTTGCACTCCATCATCCCCGCGCCCGTTTGGTCGCGGAGTTTCTTGACCATGTCTGCCGTAATCATCGCCATGTGTTGTGTACCTTAAGATGTACGAAAAAACGCCGGCCCCAAGACTGCAGGCCGGCGTCTGAAGGGAAACTGCTGAGTCCGCTTACGCTGACGCCGGTGCCGCCTCGCGCGCGCGGCGCGCTGGACGCGCCGCTTGCCGGCGGCCGGGATCTTCGCCGGCCGCGTCGTTCGTGTTCTCGCGCGCGGCTTCGGCGTCAACCGACTGCTTCATGTCGCGGCCCGCGATGACCGCCTCTGCGATGCGCGAGGCGAACAGCCTGATCGCGCGGAGCGCATCGTCGTTGCCGGGAATGACGAAGTCCACTTCATCGGGGTCGCAGTTGGTGTCCACGATGCCGATGACCGGAATCTTCAGCTTGCGCGCTTCGTCGACCGCGATCTGTTCCTTCTTCGTATCGACGACGAACACGGCGTCGGGCAGGCGCGACATCCCGCGGATGCCTTCCAGGTTCTTGGCCAGCTTGCGGCGCTCTTTTTCGTTTCGCGCGATTTCCTTCTTCGAAAGCGTGTCGAATCGGCCGTCGGTGGCCATGGCTTCCAGATCGCGGAGTCGTCCCAAACTGCGCTGAATCGTGGCGAAGTTCGTGAGGAGGCCCCCGAGCCAGCGCTCGTTCACGAAGAACATGTTGCAGCGCTGCGCTTCTTCGGCGATGACGTCCTGCGCCTGACGCTTGGTGCCGACAAACAGGATCGTGCGGCCTTCGGCGGCGAGATGGCTGACGAATTCTTCGGCGGCGCGGAACAACTTCACGGTCTTGCCCAGGTCGATGATGTAGATGCCGTTGCGCTCGCCGAAGATGTATTCTTTCATCTTCGGATTCCAGCGCTTGGTCTGGTGGCCGAAGTGCACCCCCGCCTCCAGCAGATCCTTCATCGCGATCGCGGCCAAATGTCCTCCCTACCGTTTACTGAACTGGAAGCGCTTGCGCGCTCCGGCCATGCCGTACTTCTTTCGCTCTTTGGCGCGCGCGTCGCGCGTCAGGAGCCCCTCCTCCTTCAACCGCTTCCGCAGCTCCAGGTTGTATTGCACGAGCGCGCGCGCGATGCCGAGCCGCACGGCGCCAGCCTGGCCCGAGACGCCCCCGCCCGCGACGGTGGCCACGATGTCGAACTTGTCGGCCGTTTCGGTCAGCGCCAGCGGAGTGCGAATCTGCGTGCGGAGCGCTTCGGTGGGGAAGAACGCATCGAACGTGCGCTGGTTGACGCGGATGGCCCCGGTGCCGGGGCGAAGAAACACGCGGGCAGTGGAAGTCTTGCGGCGCCCGGTTCCGTAATACTGGACTGCTGCCACGTCTAGGCGACCTCGAGCTTGGATGGTTTCTGCGCCGCGTGCGGATGATCCGGACCGGCGTACACTTTCAGTTTGCGATACATCGCGTCGCCGAGCGTCGTCTTCGGCAGCATGCCGCGGACGGCGTCCTCGACGAGCCGCTCCGGTTTGCGCTGGCGCACGAGGCGCGCGCGCTCTTCGCGCAACCCGCCTTCGAATCCGCTGTGTTGGCGGTAGATTTTCTGATCTTCCTTCCGGCCGGTGAGCTTCACTCTTGCCGCGTTGACCACCACGACGTGATCGCCGGTGTCGATGAAGGGCGTATAGCTCGGCTTGTGCTTGCCTTGCAACAATCGCGCGACCGCCGTCGCCACGCGCCCGAGCACTTGGCCGTCCGCATCAACGAGGTGCCAGCGGCCGCTGTCCGCCGCACGCGCGGCGCTTGCAATGAACGTAGACATCCCTTGAAAAGGCCCTCAGCTTTCCTCGATCGCGGACCGTCGAGCCCGCGCGCTAACCGCAGGCGTCGACCCTGTCTGCGGCTCCAAACCGATGTGGGGGATTTCCCGCCCGGATACACATCAGTCGGGCAGGTCCAGGCAACGGTAAACTCAAATCATACGCACGTTTCTGGGCGCTGTCAAGCCGCTGACGGGGTTCGCTGCAGGCGCCAGCAACTCCGGCCGATAAAGCTGACCGCGAGGTCGGAGTTCAACCAGACCTGGCGCAGCAGCGTGTGCGCTCGATCCACTCAGTTCCGTGATCGGCTGACGGTTTTGTCGCTATTCCGGCGAGCCGACAGCGCCTGGCGCCCGGATTTCACGTTGCCGGATTGGTATTAAGCTTGCCCCAGTGGGCACGTTTTCGAGAGGACGGCCACGTGTTTGGTTTCGGCAAAGCAAAGGCGCTCGTCGGACTTGACATCGGCTCGAGCGCGGTCAAAGCGGTCGAGCTGAAGGCGGCCGGCAAAGGCTTCAAGGTCGCGGCGTTCGGCACCGAGTCCGTGCCGCCGGACAGCATCGTCGATGGCGCCATCATCGACGGCGCGGCGGTCACCGAAGCCATCCGGAAGCTTTTCACCAATAAGGCATTCCAGACGAAGGACGTCGCCGCGTCACTCTCGGGCAACGCGGTGATCGTCAAGAAAATCAACCTGCCGGTGATGACCGAGGCGGAGCTCGGCGAGTCCATCTACTGGGAAGCGGAGCAGTACATTCCCTTCGACATTCAGGACGTGAACCTCGACTATCAGATCCTCGATCCGGGAACGGGCCCTGACTCGAAAGGCGCGATGGACGTGCTGCTGGTGGCAGCCAAGAAAGAGAAGGTTGCGGATTATACCGGTGTGATCACGCAGGCGGGACGGACGCCGGTCGTCGTCGACGTTGACGCGTTCGCGCTGCAGAACGCATACGAGGCCAACTACGGGCTCGAACCCGAGATGGTGGTCGTGCTGCTCAACGCGGGTGCCAGCGCCATCAACATCAATATTCTGACGGGCGATCAATCGACATTCACGCGGGACGTTTCGATTGGCGGAAACGCCTACACCGAAGCCGTGCAGAAAGAGCTGAATCTGCCGTTCGACAGCGCCGAGCAGCTGAAGCGCGGTCAGTCGGTCGAAGGGGTGACGTTCGAGGACGTGCAGCCGGTTCTCCGTTTCATGCACGCGCTGCAGGAGCACTTCGGGACGGCCGTCGAAATGTTCGACCCATTCAAGAAAGTCGCCTTTGACCCGCAGCGCCTGGGCATCACCGACGCGGAGAGCGTGAGTCCGGCGGCGGTGGTCGCGGTGGGCCTCGCCCTTAGGAGGGCGGGCGACCGATGATTCGCATCAACCTCCTCGCCACCGACCGCGAAAAGGCGAAGAAAAAGGGCGCCGCGGTCCTCGGCACGGTCGGCCAGAAGCTGACCATGGGCTGCACGCTGATTCTGATCCTGGCCGTCGTGTTCGTCGGCTGGCGGTATTGGGCGCTGACGCGCGAGTCGAACCGGCTGGACGCGGAAATCTCGGCCGCGCAGCAGGAGACGACGCGGCTGCACTCGGTGATTCAGCAGGTGCAGCAGTTCGAACAACGGAAGGCGCAACTGCAGCAGCGCGTCGTCCTGATTGAGGAGCTTCGTCGAGGACAGACCGGTCCCGTGCACATGCTCGACCAGGTGAGTCGAGCCCTTCCATCGATGCTGTGGCTGAGCGAGCTGAAGCAGACGGGAACGGACGTCACGATCGACGGTCGATGCACGACACTGACCGGGCTGTCCGACTTTGTGGCGAATCTCGAGGCGTCCGGGTACTTCAAGCGATCGATCGAAATCGTGAGCACGACGACCGAGCCATTGCCGCAGCCGCCCGGCGAGTTAATCAGGTTCATTATCAAGGCCGCGTTTGAGCAGCCCACCGCGGCGAAGCCGCCGGCCGCTGCCGGCGCAAAGTAGGGAGGCTTAGCGATTAAAGCCGGCTCGGGATTGCCCGATACGGCTCAGTAGCGAAAGGCAGATGGAACTCAGTCTCACAAAACTACCGTGGTATGCACAGATCGGCGCGTTCGTGGCGCTCGCCGTGGCGGCCTGCGGCGCGTTTTTCTACTACTACGAGATGCCGGTGCGCGCGGACATGGCGTCGCGCCGGACGCAGCTCGTGGCCCTGCGCTCTGACATCGCCAAAGGCGTGAACACCGCCAAGCAGCTCCCGGAGTTCCGCGCGCAGGTCGCCGACCTCGAAGGACGGCTGAGCAATCTGCGTCAGGTGCTGCCCGAGGAAAAGGACGCGGCCGATCTGCTGCGGCGCATGCAAACCGTGGCCACGCAATCCAGTCTCGAGATCAAGAGCTTCAAGCCGAATGCGATCGTCACCAAGCAATTGCACGCCGAGTGGCCGATCGCCCTCGAGCTCGATGGCACGTATCACAACCTGGCGATCTTCTTCGATCGCGTCGGCAAGTTCACCAGGATCGTCAACATCACCGGGCTCGACGTAAAGGGGAAGGACCGGCCGGCCCCCAATTCGACGATCACGGCCACGTGCGTTGCCACGACCTTTGTGTTGCTCGACAAGCCGACGCCGCCCGCCGCCAAGCCCGGCGCGAAGCCGGCCGCGCCGGGCGGGAGAGGCGCCTAGCCATGAACGGATGGCCGACCGTGATCGCCGCCGCGATGGTCGTGCTCCAGGCGACGGCGCCGCAGCCGGCGAAACCTGCGGCGCCACCGGCGGCGCCGGCGCCGACGGCGACCTCGCAGCCGCCGCAAGCGGAGAACTACACGTATCAGCCGGAGGGGCTGCGCGATCCGTTCCTGAATCTGGTGGGCAGCGGCGCGGATTCGCGGTCGACATCGAACCGGGCCGACGGGGCGGCGGGACTGAGCGTCGGCGAGATCTCAGTGCGGGGCATCCTGCAAAGCCGCGGTGCGCTGGTCGCGATGATTCAAGGGCCCGACAAGAAAACCTACATCGTGCACCAGGGCGACAAGCTGGCCGACGGCACGATCAAGACCATCACGCCTCAGGGACTGGTCGTCATGCAAGAAGTCAACGATCCGCTGTCGCTCGTGAAGCAGCGGGAGGTCTCGAAACTGTTGCGTTCGCTCGAGGGCGCCAAGGAATGACTGGCACGAGGGGCTTAGCCCTGTTTCTCACCGTCGCCGCGGCCGGCGTGTTCCTGAACGCTTCAGGCCCCGTGCCTGGCTCGAACCCACCGGCCAACGTGCGTTTGAAGGCGATCAGTGCGCGCGTCACGTCCAGTGGCGCATCGCTCGTCATCGAAGCCAGCGAGCCCGTGGCGTACGTCGCGACCCGGCCCGACCCATTCACCGTGGTGCTCGAGTTCCGTCACGCAACGGCGGAGGGCGTCACCAACTCTGTCGCCGCGGGACGTGGCGTCATCGCGGGCGTGTCGGTCGAGGGCATCGATTCGATGGGAACGCCGTCAGCTCGGGTTCGCGTCGTCCTCGCGCAGCCGGTGGCACATCGCGTGCGCAGCGATCGCAATAACGTCGTCGTGGATTTCGACAAGCCGGCAAACCCAGCCACCGCCGCGAGCCTGTCGCGCGCGCGATCGGGCGACCCGATGAGCGCGTTGACCGAGCCGCCCGTCGTTGATCCCATAACCGCGCTGACTGCGAGCGCGCCGTCGAGTGGGCCGTCCGCCGCGGCGCCGGTACAGGCGCCAGCGGGTCCGCCCGCCGCGCCGCCTCCGCCCGCGCCGATGACACCGCAGGCCACCGGGACGGGAGGCGAGCGGAAGTACACCGGGAATCCGGTCAGCCTTGATTTCCAGGGCGCTGACCTGCGCGCCGTGCTCCGGACGTTCGCGGAAATCAGCGGTCTGAACATCGTGATTGACCCGCGTGTGAACGGGACGGTCGACGTTGCGCTGAAAGACGTTCCCTGGGATCAGGCGCTTGACATCATCCTACGGGCGAACTCGCTCGGTTATGTGGTCGACGGGACCATTGTCCGGATCGCGCCGCTCGATGCGCTCGAATCGGAACAGAAAAAGATCAGCGACTTGGAAAAGGCGAGGGCTGAAGCGGGGCAGATCACGACGATCACGCAGCAGCTCAGTTACGCCAAGGGCGACGCAATCGTGGCCTTGCTGAAGTCGGCGAGCATTCTCTCCAATCGTGGCCAGGCGTTCGTCGACGAGCGCACCAATACATTGATCGTGACCGATCTCGCCGAACGGCTGACCGGCGTCGGCGATTTGATCGCGAAGCTGGACCGGGCGCAGCCGCAGGTGGAGATCGAGGCGCGCATCGTTCAGACCAACAAGAACTACGCGCGCGCCCTCGGCATCCAGTGGGGGTTCAACGGCCGAGTCGATCCGGCGCTGGGCAACACCACGAACCTAACGTTCCCCAACAGCGGCAGCCTCGGCGGTCGCACGGGCGGCACTCAGGGTGTGGCGACGTCTCCGGGCGGCGTCCAACCGACCGCGGTCAATCTCCCGGTCACGGGACCGACCAGCGCCGTCGGCTTGGCCATGGGGTCGATCAACGGCGCGTTCAACCTTGACGTCGCGCTGAGCGCGCTTGAAACCTCCGGCAACGGCCGTCTGCTCTCGACGCCGCGCGTCACCACGCAGAACAACATCCCAGCGGAGATGACGCAAGGCGTCCAGATTCCGATTCAGATCGTCGCGAACAATACCGTGACGGTCCAGTTCAAGGATGCCGCGCTGACGCTGAAAGTGACGCCGCAGATCACGTCGGCCAACACCGTAATCATGCAAATCTTTCTGGAAAACGCGTCGCCCGACTTCAGCCGCGCCGTGAACAACATCCCGCCGATCAACACGCAGCGGGCCGTGACGCAGGTGCTGGTGAGCGACGGGCAGACGACGGTCATCGGCGGCATCTACGTGAGCCAGGAGCAGGCGGCGACGGATCGCACGCCCGGCTTGGGCCAGGTCCCGCTACTCAAGTGGCTGTTCAAGAGGGATACGTTGAACGAGCAGAACACCGAGCTACTCGTTTTCATCACGCCGCGAATCATCAAGAGTTGACGGGCCAAGGATGAAGACCATGCGTCGCATCAGCAAATTGATCGGTCTGGCCGCGATCGTTGCGTCGGCCGCGTCATGCGGCACGGCAGTTCGAGAGGGTCAATCGCCCGTGTACCTCGTCATCAACCAACTGTTGGTCGCGCGAGGATCCGCGTCGAATCCGACCTACGCGCTCGGACCGCTCACCTCGGACGTATACACTGTCGTCACTAACACGTCCACCTGCACGATCGCGAATCCGTGTCCGACGATCTTCAGCGATTTAGGCCAGGTCGTCCTCAGCCTGTCGCTGAAGAACATCGGCAGTGCCGGCCCGCCCAACACCCCGACTAGCAACAACGCGGTGACGATTTCGCGATATCACGTGCAGTACCGGCGCGCGGACGGACGCAATACCCAGGGCGTGGACGTGCCGTACGCTTTCGATGGCGCGGCGACGGGCACGGTCCCGGTCACAGGGACGCTCTCGGTCTTCTTCACAGCCGTTCGGAGCACGGCCAAAGAGGAGTCGCCCCTAATCCAACTCGTCACCAGCAGTGTCATCATCACCGCGATTGCTGATGTCACTTTTTATGGGACCGATCAAGTCGGGAATCAGGTCATCGTGACCGGCAGCTTCCAGGTTGATTTCGGCAACTTCGGGGACTTTTAGGCCCATGTCCACGACACTATTTCGACCCCTCGGCGCGGTTGCAGCCGCCCTGCTCGTCGCACTCGTCGGCGGCGCGGCCTGCACCGTGCACAAGACCGAGGCGCCGTCGCTGACGGGTCCCTCCGAATTCGCGCTTTCGGTGGTCGTCTCCGCATTTCCGGACAGCCTCAATCAAGACGGCGCGTCGCAGTCCGCGATCGTCGTCTCCGTTCGTGACGCGTACGGCCAGCCCAAGTCCGGTGTCTTGTTTCGCGCCGACATCTCCGTAGCCGGCACCATCGTGGACTATGGGAGTTTGTCGGCCCGCACGGTGGTCACTGGCGCCGACGGAAAGGCCAGCACCGTCTACACGGCCCCACCCGCGGCCGCCAATGCGACCTTCACGACTGTTTCGATTGTCATGACCACGATCGGCAGCGATTCTCAGACGGAGTCGCACCAGGCCGTGACCATTCGTCTGACACCGCCGGGCGTGATCCTGCCGGTCGCAGGGGCGCCACTCGCCCAGTTCGATGTCACGCCCAAAAACCCGAGCGCGAAGAGCCCGGTGACCTTCGACGGGTCGGCCAGTTGCGGCAGCATGGGCAACGGGAACCAGTGCACCACCGCGAGCCAGATCGTGACGTACGCCTGGGACTTCGGCGACGGCAGTACGGCGTCAGGGGCGCTGGCGTCGCATACATTCGCGCTCCAGCAGACGTACAGTGTCGCGCTGACCGTGACGAATGACCGCGGGGTCTCGGCGACGAGCAGACAGTCCATCGCGGTTGGCGCGGGCTTGCTCCCGACGGCCAGCTTCACGTTCTCGCCGGCGGCTCCCGGTGCCGGCGAAAAGGTCTACTTCAACGCGTCAGCGTCCACGGCAGGCGCTGGACACCGACTCGTCTCCTACAACTGGACCAGCGGCGATGGCACCATCGGTCTCGGAGTAACGCCGAGCTACGCCTTCCCGAGGCAGGGCAAATACAAGGTCACGCTCATCGTAGTCGATGAAGCCGGTCAGCAGAGCGTGCCCGCGTCGCTGGACGTGGACGTGGGGACGGGCACCCCAGCGCCAACCGCGAAGTTCACGATCTCGCCCACTGATCCTGTGAATAACGTCACGGACGTTGTGTTCGATGCTTCAACCTCGACCACGGCGCAGGGACAGACGATCACCCACTACGTGTGGAACTTTGGCGACAACACGGGGACGGAGGACGACCTCGCGAACCCGATTACTAAACATCGTTTCCTAACCGCCAACACCTTCACCATCAATCTCACGGTGACGGACAGTGCCGGGCGCACCAGCTCAACTTCCCTCACGGTGAAAGTCAACTAAAACCGGGACGATGCCCGACAATCCGCGGATTGAAGACCTTCGACGCCGGGTCCAGACGGATCCGGCGTCGATTGCCTTTGCGCAGCTCGCCGAGGAGCATCGCCGGGCCGGGCAGTTCCAGGAAGCCGTGGATGTCTGTCGGGCCGGTCTGGGAATCCATCCCGGGTATCTCTCGGCGCGCGTGACCCTCGGGCGCGCCCTCATCGAACTCGATCGACCGGACGACGCCCAGGCCGAGTTCGAACTTGTACTGGCGAACGCGCCCGAGAACCTCGCCGCCCTTCGCGGCGTGGCCGAGATCCTCCATCGCCGCGGCGCGCTGGCCGAAGCGCTCGGGCGTTACCGTACGGCGCTCGCGCTGGCCCCCAACGACCCGGATCTCGAGCAGACCGTGAACGAGCTGGCGCGCGCGGTCGAACCGCCCGCGCCGATCGGCTCGTCCGACGGATTGACGTTCGAGCAGATGCAGCACGAGTTCCTGCAGCACGCGCCCCCGCCGCCGGCTGTCGCCGTCACTTCCGCCGCCTGTACCTGACCAACTTCACCGGAAGCGCCGCGATCGTCCTGGTGACCGCCACGCGCGTGCACTTTCTGACGGACTTCCGCTACGTCGCGACGGTGACGGACTCACGCGAAACGGCCTGCGAGTGCCCAGACCTGGACCTCGTGAAAGTGTCGGGCGCGTACGACGTGGCTCTGGCGGACCTTATCGCTCGCCAAAACTGGCCGAGAGTGGGTTTCGAAGCGGAACACCTGTCGGTCGCGCGGCATGCGTGGTTGGTCGATGGGTTGACGAAACGCCAACGCGGCGGCATCGAGCTGGTACCCACAGCAGGCATCGTCGAAACGTGTCGCGTGCGCAAGGACGAGTACGAGATTGCGACGCTGCGAGAGGCTGCCCGACGGCTTTCGGCCGCGGCCGATCGCGTCTTTTCGGAGGTCAGCGCAGGTCGGAGCGAGACCGACATCGCGCGGGCTATCGATTCCTGCATCCATCAAGCGGGCTTTAGTCGACCTGCGTTCGAGACGATCGTGGCGAGCGGCCCGCACAGTGCGCTCCCGCACGCCAGAGCGGGCGAGCGAACACTAAGCGAAGGCGACCTGGTGGTGCTGGACTTCGGCGGCGTCTACCGCTCATACTGCGTCGACTTGACTCGGACCGTCTCGGTAGGACCTGCAAGCCCTCGAGCTCGAGAGGTCTACGATGCGGTCCGCCGGGCGCACCGTCAGGCCATCGCGGTGATCGCGCCCGGGCGCTCTCGGTTCGATATCGATGCGGCGGCCCGGCAAACGCTCGCCGATGCGGGCTTGGGAGAGGCGTTTGGACACGGAACGGGGCATGGTCTCGGGCTCGAAGTGCACGAGAGTCCGAGGATCGCGCCGCGCCGACCGGACGTGGATCCCCCGGCGGACTTTGTCGAGCCCGGCATGGTCTTTACGATCGAGCCCGGCGCGTACTTGCCCGGGTGGGGCGGCATCCGAATCGAGGACGATGTGCTCGTCACCGATGGCGGCGCAGAAGTGCTGACCGACGTCACGACGGACCTGATCGAAGTCTGATGGACCTAGAGCAGATCAAACAGATTCTCGAGCTCGTGCGCGAGCACGATCTCTCCGAGTTCGAGATCGAGCACGAAGGGCTGCGGCTGAAAATCCGAAAGGATGTCAACGGCGCCCATGGTGCCGGCCAGCCTGCGCCTGCCCAGGTCGCCGCGATCATCCCGCCGGCGGTGGCCAGCGCGGCCGTCGTGGCGCCCGCCGCGGCGCCTCAGGTGCCCGCCTCCCCGGCTCCCGATACGACAGCGGACGCCGACGTCGAGTTGGCGGTCGTCAAGTCGCCCATTGTCGGGACGTTCTACCGGTCGCCGGAGCCGGGCGCCGCGTCGTTTGTGGAAGTCGGTTCGACGGTGAAGAAGGGCCAGGTGCTCTGCATCATCGAGGCGATGAAGCTGATGAACGAGATCGACTCCGATCATGACGGGGAAATCGTGAACATCTACGTCGAGAACGGGCAGCCCGTCCAATACGGCGAGCGCCTGTTTGCGATTCGCACCAAGTAGATGTTCAAGAAAATCCTGATCGCGAACCGCGGGGAGGTGGCCCTGCGGGTCATCTTCGCGTGCCGCGAGCTCGGCATCAAGACCGTGGCCGTGTACTCGGAGGCCGACGAAAACTCGCTGCACGTCCGGTTTGCAGACGAGGACGTGTGCATCGGCCCGCCGCGCAGCGCGGACAGCTATCTCAACGTGCCCGCGGTCATCAGCGCCGCGGAGATCACCGGCGCGGACGCGATTCACCCGGGCTACGGGTTTCTGTCCGAGAGCGCGTACCTCGCCGAGGTCTGCGAGGCGTGTCACATTCGGTTCATCGGCCCCGACCCCCAGGTCATCCGGCTGATGGGCGACAAAGCCCGGGCCCGCCGCGTGATGCGAAAAGCCGGCGTGCCGATTCTGCCCGGGAGCGACGGTCCCATCGACAACGAGGATCGGGCGCTCAAACTCGCGAAAGACATCGGCTATCCGGTCATCGTCAAGGCGACGGCCGGCGGCGGCGGTCGCGGCATGCGCGTCGTGCGCGCGCCCGCCGAGCTCTCTCACGCGGTCAAGACGGCGCAGCGCGAGGCCGAGGCGGCCTTTGGCGTCGCCGACGTCTACATCGAGAGGTACGTCGAATCACCGCGACACATCGAGTTCCAGGTTCTCGGCGATCACCACGGATCGGTCGTGCACCTGGGCGAGCGCGAGTGCTCGATTCAGCGTCGTCACCAAAAACTCATCGAGGAATCGCCGTCGGCCGCGCTCAGCGAAAAACTGCGGCGCAAGATGGGCGGCATCGTGATTGACGCCGCGAAGGCCGTGCAGTACACGAACGCGGGTACGTTCGAATTCCTCATGGATCCCGACGGTCGCTTCTACTTCATGGAAGCGAACACCCGCCTGCAGGTCGAGCACCCGGTCACCGAGATGGTGACGGGCGTCGACATCGTGAAGGAACAGATTCGAATCGCGGCCGGCGAACGGCTGTCGTTCAAGCAGAGCGAAGTCAGCTTCACCGGACATTCCATCGAATGCCGCATCAACGCCGAGGATCCGGAGACGTTCGTGCCTTCGCCGGGCGTGATTCACGTCTTCAGCGTGCCCGGCGGGCCAGGCATCCGAGTCGAAACGATGGCGCACTCCGAGTGCACGATCTCGCCGTACTACGATTCGCTCATCGCGAAGATCGTCTCGCACGGGCGTGATCGCCAGGAGGCCATCGCGCGCATGCGGCGAACGCTGGAGATGACGGTCATCGAGGGCATCAAGACGTCCATTCCGCTGCACTTGCGCATCCTCAACGATCCGGACTTCGTCGCCGGAAAGCTCAGCACGTCGTTCATGGGGCGCTTTCTCAGACGGAGAGAAGCGAACGGCCGGCTGGCTGAAGCAGTTTGATATTGCGGATTGAGGATTGCGGAGTGCGGATTGAACGAACTCCGCCAATCGACCAATAAACCCGCATTCCGCACTCCGCAATCCTCAGTCCGCAATGACGTCTCTCTACGCCATCCTCGACGCGGACGCATCGCGCGCGGCCGGCTGGACGCCGTCCGATCTGGCGACCGCGTACCTGAACGGCGGCGCACGATTTCTGCAGCTTCGCGCGAAAACGATGGCGGGCGCCGAATTCCTCGACCTGGCCTCGAAGATCGCCGCGCTCGCGCGGGCGGCCGATGCCGTCCTCATCATCAACGACCGCGGCGATATCGCCCGGCTCGCCGGTGCCCACGGCCTTCACGTCGGCCAGGACGATCTGTCGCCGCGGGCGGCGCGGACGGTCATCGGGGAAACCGCGTTGCTCGGCCAGTCGACGCACACGCTCGAGCAGGTGGAGCGGGCGCTCGACGAGCCGATCAACTACCTCGCGGTCGGCCCCGTCTTCGGCACGACCACGAAGGCGACGGGCTATGAGGCGATCGGACTCGATCGGGTGCGCGCGGCCGCGGCGCGAGCGGCGCAACGCGGCCTGCCGCTCGTCGCGATCGGCGGCGTGACGCTCGATCGTGCGCCGTCGGTGATCGCAAGGGGCGCGGCGTCGGTCGCCGTGATCAGCGACCTGCTGAGCACGGGCGACCCGGAGGCCCGCGTGCGGGAGTTTTTAAAACGCCTGAACATGGCTGGGGACTGAGGGCTGAGGGCTGAGAGCTGAGGGCTGATGGCTAGTTCGTCATGTATAATCCCCGCGCCAACGCTCGTCTTTCACCGAAGTTGCACCCAAGGATGTGCCGATGTCGATTTTCGCCACGAAGTCCATCGAGCAATTGAAGGCCGAAGCCGCAACCACGGGCGAACACTCGCTCAAGCGCGTCCTGGGACCGATCAACCTCGTCACGCTCGGAATCGGCGCCATCATCGGCACCGGCATCTTCGTGCTGACGGGGCAGGCCGCCGCGCAGTACACCGGGCCCGCCATCGTGTTGTCGATGGTGCTCGCCGGGTTCGCGTCCGCACTGGCGGGTCTCTGCTATTCGGAGTTCGCCTCGACGGTTCCCATCGCCGGCTCGGCCTATACCTACGGGTATGCGACGCTCGGCGAGTTCATCGCGTGGATCATCGGCTGGGACCTGATCCTCGAGTACGCGCTCGGTGCGGCCACAGTGGCCGTCGGGTGGTCCGGCCACATGACCGCGTTCCTCCACGACTTCCTCGGCATCAGTCTGCCGCCGTCCATGGCAGCCGCGCCGTGCACGCTCATCAACGCGTCCGGGTGCAGCCCGGAAGCGATCATCAACTTGCCCGCCGTGCTCATCACGGTCGCCGTGACGATCCTGATCGTGATCGGCATCAAGGAGTCCGCCAACGTCAACACGGCGATCGTGATGATCAAGGTGGCGGTCGTCCTGATCGTGATCGTGGGCGGGGCGGCTTACATCAACTCGGCGAACTGGCAACCGTTCATTCCCGAGAACACCGGGCCATTCGGGTCGTACGGCTACAGCGGGATCCTGCGCGGCGCCGGCGTGATTTTCTTCGCCTACATTGGCTTCGATGCCGTGTCGGTCGCGGCGCAGGAAGCCAAGAATCCCCAGAAGGACATGCCGGTGGGGATTCTCGGTTCGCTGATCGTCTGCACGATTCTGTACATTCTCGTGTCCGGCATCATGGTGGGCCTCGTGCCGTACAAGCAGATGATCGGCCAGTCGGCGCCGATGGTCGTCGCCATTCGCGCGGCGGAATCGGCCTCGGGCGGGAGCTCGTTGCTGCACATGATGACGATGCTCGTCGAGGTTGGCGCCATCGCCGGCCTGAGCTCGGTGATGGTGGTCATGATGATGGCGCAGCCGCGCATCTTCTATTCGATGGCCAACGACGGGCTGCTGCCGCCCTTCGCGAAGCAGATCCATCCGCGATTCCGGACGCCGCACATCACGAGCATCATCACCGGCGTCGCCGTGGCGATTGCCGCGGGCTTCACGCCGATCGGCACGCTGGGCGAACTGGTCAGCATCGGGACCCTGCTCGCGTTTGTGATCGTGTCGATCGGCGTCATCTTCCTGCGCTACCAGCGGCCCGAGCTCGAGCGGCCGTTCCGGACGCCGTGGGTGCCGTTCGTGCCGGCCCTGTCGGCGCTCGTCAGCCTCGCGCTGATGGCCGGATTGCCGGGTGAGACCTGGCTCCGGCTGGTCGTCTGGATGGTCATCGGCCTCCTTATTTACTTTGGGTACGGCTACAGCCACAGCGAAGTCCGAAAGCGTGATGATGTACTGGCGGCGGCAGGAGGCACGCGTCGACGGTAAGCGCGCGCGTGTGACGGCGTCACCGAGGGGCGACCGCCTGTTCCGGGCGCAAGGTCCGGGCTTCGCGGTCGCTCTTCTCGTTTCCATCATCGCGGGCGGCACGCTCGGCTACATGGTGATCGAAGGGTGGGGCGCGTGGGACGCGTTCTACATGACGGTCATCACAGTCACGACCGTCGGGTACAAAGAAGTCCACGATCTGTCGCGCGCCGGCCAGGTGTTCACCGTCGTTCTGCTGATCGGCGGCGTCGGCGCGGCGCTCTACACGTTCACCTTGCTCGCCACGGTCGTCGTCGAAGGCGGGCTCCCTGGGCGCCTCCAGCGGCGCCGGCATCACCGTATGCTTGAGTCCATCAAGGATCATTTCATCATCTGCGGCTACGGCCGCATCGGACGGATCGTGGCGCAGCAGTTCCGGCGCCAGAAAGTACCGTTCGTCGTCATCGAGCGCGATGCGGACCGGGTCCACACGGCCGTCGATGAGGGCGCGCTTGGCGTGGAGGCGGACGCCAGCCGGGAAGATGTCCTCAAGCGGGTCGGCATCGAGCGAGCCCGCGGCCTCATCGCGGCCGTTGGCACGGACGCCGAGAACGTGTATGCGGTGCTCACGGCCCGCGTGATGCGACCGGACCTTTTCATCATCGGCCGCGCGGAAACGGAAGATGCGACCATCAAGCTGAAGCGCGCCGGTGCCGATCGCGTGATTTCGCCCTACCAGATCGGCGGCGTGCAGATCGCCCAGACCGCGTTGCGCCCTGCCGTCGTCGACTTCGTGGAGCTCGCGACGAGCTCGGACAATCTCGAGCTGGCGATGGAGGAGATCGCGATTGCCCCGCAATCCGCGCTGGCGGATCGGTCGATCCTCGAAGCGAACCTGCGGCAGCGCTTCGGCGTGATCGTCGTCGGTATCCAGCGGCAAGCCGGACGCATGGAGTTCAATCCGGAACCGGAGACCGCGATTCACGCCGGGGACAAACTCGTCGTGCTGGGACGACCCGATTCGCTGCGGGGCCTCGAAGCGGAGGCGGCTCGCTGATGCCCGCACGCATGCTCGACGGGGCAAGCGTCGCCAACGCCATTCGCGCCGAGGCTGCGCCCGCGATCGCGGCGTTTTCCGCGCGCGCCGGCCGGCCGCCGGGCCT
>JACPZV010000306.1 GCA_016195295.1 Acidobacteriota bacterium | reverse complement strand
GCGGGCAATCGTCGCGCGGACCACGTCGGTGACCTTCATTCCTTGCCGTGTTCGAGGGCCGGCTCCGCCAGCGCCCCTCCGAGGGCTAGCCGCCCTGGAGCCCGACCCAGATCTCCCCGTCCTCGAAGTGCTCCTTCTTCCAGACCGGGACGGTGCGCTTGAGCGTGTCGATGGCGTAGCGGCACGCCTCGAAGGCTTCGGCGCGATGCGCGGCGGACACCGCGATCACCACGCTCGCCTCGCCAATCTCCAGCCGGCCGATGCGGTGATGCAGCGCGAGGCGCGCGCTCGGCCAGCGCTCGCCGATTTCCGCGGCGATCCGCTCGAACGTCTTCAGCGCGAGCGGCACGTACGCTTCGTACTCTAAATGTCGGACGCTCCGACCCACGTTGTGGTTGCGTACGAGACCGAGAAACGTCACCACCGCGCCGTCCCGCCCCGAGCTTGTCGAGGGGTCCGCCGCCAGCGCCGCAATCAGTTGCTCGAGATCGAGCGGCCCGCGGCCGATCGCGAGGAGCGGTGTCTTCACCCTTTCAGTATACCGCCCCAAAAATGATCCAGTTGAACCGCCCCGTGGCCCACGGCCCGCGCGTGCGCGATCGCGCCGGCGACGTAGCGCTGCGCGCGGCCGGCGGCGTCGGGGAGCGAGCGACCGAGCGCCAGACTGGCGGTCACAGCCGATGCGAACGTACAACCCGTGCCGTGCGCGCGCGCGACGTCGACGCGCGTCGTGCGGAATTCGTGGAACGCCTCGCCGTCGAAGAGAAGATCGACGACATCGCGTTCCGAGCCCTCAGCCCGCAGCCCTTCGCCCTCCGCGGTGTGTCCTCCCGTGATGATCACCGCGGCCGCGCCCATGTCGTGGATGCGTCGCGCGGCGTCCCGCGCCTCTTGCGCAGACGAGATGCGGCGTCCACTGAGCACTTAGGCTTCGGGAAGGTTCGGCGTCACGACGCGCGCGCGCGACAACAGTTCGAGGCGCAACGCCTGCACGCCGTCCGCGTCGATCAGCGGCTCGCCGCTCGTCGACACGAGCACGGGATCGAGCACAACCAGCGGCAGCTCCAGCTCTTCGATCGCCGCCGCGACCGCTTCAACGATGGCGGAGGTCGCCAGCATGCCAATCTTCGTCGCGTGGATCGTGATGTCCGCGGCGACCGCTTCAATCTGCGCCGTGACGAGATCCGCCGACAGCGGCGTCACCGACTGGACGCCGAACGTGTCCTGCACGGTGACGGCGGTGATCGCGCTCGTGCCGTAGAGACCGAACGCGGCGAACGTCTTCAGATCCGCCTGAATGCCCGCGCCCCCGCTCGGGTCGCTGCCCGCGATTGTCAGCGCCGTACGCATACGTTAAGATTCTGACCCATGCAGTCCACTTTTCTCGCCGTGATGACCACGCGCGCCGACTCGCGCGCGCATCGAATCGCCGAGCAGCTGGGCGCCGTGTGCTTCGTCACCGTGCTGACCGCAATCGCCGCGCAGGTCAGTGTGCCGCTACCGTTCACGCCCGTGCCGTTTACATTCCAGCCGATGGTCGTGCTTGTCGGCGCCGCGGCGCTCGGCGCGCGGCTCGGAATGACGAGCCAGGTTCTTTACCTGGCGCTCGGCATGGCCGGCCTGCCGGTGTTTGCGGCGTCGCCGACGCTGCCGCAAGGCGTCGCGCGGTTGTTTGGTCCGACCGGCGGCTACCTGATGGCGTACCCGCTCGCCGCGTTCGTCGCCGGATGGCTCGCCGAGCGCGGCTTCGATCGTCGCTACGTCACCGCGGTCCTCGCGATGGTCTGCGGTCTCGCGATCGTGTTCGCCAGCGGCGTGCTCTGGCTCGGCCTGTTCGCACAGCCGGCGCGCGGCCTGTCCGGCGCGCTCGCCACCGGTTTCTATCCGTTCATCGTCGCTGATGTGGCCAAGCTCCTCGTCGCTGCCGGCGTGATGCCCGGCCTGTGGCGGCTCACTGGAATTCGCGGCCGCTCGCCTTCGAGAATTTCAGAAGAAAAATAAACGGCAGCACGTCCTCGCGCTGAATCAGCTGCAAGCCGGCTTCGCGGGCCGCAGCGATCACGCGCTCCGGATCCACGCGCTGATCCGCCGCCGGTCCCGGTCCACCGCCACCAGGCCTGAAATCGACGATGCCGAGCACCCCATTCGGCTTGAGCGCGCGCGCAACGTTTCCGAGCAGCGTCACCACGAGCGAGCGATCCGCTGGGTCGTCCATTTCGTGGAACGCGTCGGAAATGAGCGCGGCGTCGAGACCGGACGGCAGCCTCGGATCGCTCGGCGTGCCGAGAATCAGCTCGACGTTGTGCAGATTCTCGCTCTGCACGCGCTGGCGAATCGCGTCGATCATCTGCGGCTGAATGTCCTCGGCGTAGACGACGCCATTGGGGCCGACGCGGCGCGCGAGGTGGAGCGTGAACCACCCGCCGGCCGCGCCCAGCTCGGCGACGACCGAGCCGTCGGCAATCAACAGCGAATCCATGATCTGCTCGGGCTTCTCCCATTGATCGCGATCGGGCGGCTCGATGAGCCCCAGATCGCGTGGCGCGAAGAGGCGGCGGTTGGGGCGGGATTGGTCGGGTGAGGCGGGTAGGGTGGATGGGGCGGGTAAGGCGGGTAGGGCTGGTAAGGCAGGTAAGGCAGATAGGGCGGGTAGGGAAGTGCTCGTCGCGCCCAGACACACCAGCAGCGCAGCGACGCCTTTCCCCACCCGCCTAGTCTTTTTTTCCAACCACGCCCCCTCTCGTCATTCCTTCCACCGAGAGAATCTCATCCAGCCGCTTCTCGTCCATCAACCCTCGCTCCAGCACCAGCTCGCGGATCGTTCTGCCGCTCTTGACGGCTTCCTTCGCGATCTCCGCCGTTGCGGCGTAGCCAATGTGCGGGCTGAGGGCCGTCGCGGTCGCCGTGCTGCGTTCGAGGAGCTCGCGTGCGCGCGCTTCATCCGAGACGAGGCCGTCGACGCAGCGCAGGCGAAACACTTTCAACGCTTCTCGAAGAATAGACGAGGCGTGCAGCGCGTTCCACGCGATGACCGGCATCATCACGTTCAGCTCGAGCTGTCCGGCTTCGCACGCGATGGCGATCGTCGCGTCGCAGCCCATCACCTGGAAGCACACCTGGTTGACCATTTCGGCGACCGACGGATTCACTTTGCCCGGCATGATCGACGATCCCGGTTGCACCGCGGGCAGCACGATCTCCGACAGTCCGGCGCGCGGCCCCATGCTGAGCAAACGCAGATCGCTCGCGAGTTTGCCGACTTCGACGGCGAGCCTGCGCATCGCGCTCGAGTAGGCGAGGACGTCGCCCATGCTTTGCGTCACGCGAAATGGATTCGCCGCCGGTCTTAGTCTCAAGCCGGTGTAGCGCGCCAACTGCGCCACGACGCGCTCGCGATACTCATCGCCCGCATTCAGTCCAGTGCCCACCGCCGTCGCGCCAAGATTCAGCTCTTGCAGTTGTTCAGCCGCGTCCGAGACGTCGTCCGCGCCACGGCGGACGCAGGCGGCGTAGCCGCCGAATTCCTGACCGAGCGTCATCGGGACGGCGTCCTGCAGATGCGTGCGGCCCGTCTTCAGCACGTGCGCGAACTCGCCGGCCTTGCGTTCGAGACTGTCGGCGAGTGTCCCCGCCGCGGCGACGAGCGGCGCGGAGCCCAGCAGCAGCGCCAGTCGCGTCGACGTCGGGTAGACGTCGTTCGTCGACTGGCTCATGTTGACGTGATCGTTCGGATGGACGCGGCGATATGTGCCGCGCGGTTCGCCGAGCAGCTCGCCCGCGCGATTGGCCAGCACCTCGTTCGCGTTCATGTTGTGCGACGTGCCGGCGCCGGCCTGATAGACGTCGACGACGAATTGATCGTGGAGTTCACCGCCGAGGATCTCGTCCGCGGCGGTCCGGATCGCGTCGGCGACACCGCGATCGAGTCGTCCAAGCGACGCGTTGGCCTCGGCCGCGGCCTTCTTGACCAGGATCGTGGCGGTCACGAGATCGGCGGGCGCGCGCAACCCGCTGATGGGAAAGTTCTCGACGGCCCGCGCGGTTTGCACCCCGTAGTACGCGTCGGCGGGGACGTTCATTTCGCCGAGCGGATCGCGTTCGATGCGGAAAGACATACAGGAGGCTGGAGGCTGGGGGCTTGAGGCTGGAAGAGCAGAACGCGAAGCATTTCCAGCCCCCGGTCCCTAGCCTCCAGCCCCCTTAGTATACTGCCCTGATGCTGTCGGCTTTTTTCGACTCCGTCCTCCAACTCATCGTCCGAACATCGACGGATCTGCCGCCGGACGTGCGCGCGGCGATGAAGACCGCGCTCGGCGCCGAGCCCGGCGGTACGCGGTCGTCGCAGGCGCTGACGATCATCGCGCAGAACATCGATCTCGC
>JACPZV010000341.1 GCA_016195295.1 Acidobacteriota bacterium | reverse complement strand
TACAGTCTTGAATCCCGGCGCCGGTCGCCGAGGCGGGTCCCAGAAGGACCCGCCCTACGTACGGCGGATGTAGGCTACGTACGGCGGATGTAGGCCGGGTCCTTTTGGACCCGGCTAAACCAGCGCCGCTTTCAGAAGTCCGAGCTCTTTGAGAATCTTCAGAATCTTCTCCTTGGACTCCGGCTTCGGCGACGTCATCGGCAGCCGATACACCTCTTCAATCAATCCCATCGCCGCCATCGCCGCCTTGACGGGCACGGGATTCGATTCGATGAAGTTGCCGAGCATGAGCGGGAGGATGCGCGTGTGAATCGCGCGCGCCGCGACGAAATCGCCGCGCTCGGCGGCTTCCACCATCTGCACCATCTCCGCCGGAATCTCGTTGGCCGCGACGGAAATAATCCCCCGCCCGCCCACCGCCATCAGCGGTAGCGTCAGCGCATCATCTCCCGAGACGACGATGAAGTCTTTCGGCACGATGCGACAGATCTCGCACATCTGCGTCACGTTGCCGGAGGCTTCCTTGACGCCGAGGATGTTGGGCAACTCGGCCATGCGGGCAAGCGTCGCCGGCTCGACGTTCACGCCCGTGCGGCCCGGCACGTTGTAGACGACGATCGGCAGCGGCGTGCTCTCGGCAATCGCGCGGTAGTGTTGGTAGAGGCCTTCCTGCGTTGGCTTGTTGTAGTAGGGCGTGACGGAGAGCAGACCCGAAGCGCCGGCCTTCTTCATCTCGCCGGCGAGGCGAATCACGTCCTTCGTGTTGTAGCCGCCGGCGCCGGCGAGGATCGGCAGCTTGCCGCGGATTTCGTCGACGATGATCTCGACCGTGCGAATCCGCTCGGCGTGGTTGAGTGTCGGATTCTCTCCGGTCGTGCCGCACGGACACAGGAAATGAATGCCCGCGTCCACTTGACGGCGGCCCAGCCGCCGCACGGCGGCTTCATCGACCTCGCCGCTCTGCGTGAACGGTGTGACGAGCGCGGTCCCGACTCCGGTGAATGCTGTTCTCATACGTGCTCTCCGGCAGGCCTGAAGGCCTGCGCTACTGCCCCACCCGCCCCATCCGCCCTACCTGCCCCACCCGTCCCATCTGCCCTACGTCAGGCCCAGCACGTCCTTCATCGTGAACCACCCGCGCTTGCCCTTGATCCACTGCGCCGCGGTCAACGCGCCGCGCGCGAACGCCGTGCGATCTCTCGTCGCATGCGTCAGCGTGATCGTTTCGGCCGGACCGTCGAAGCCGATCGTATGCGTGCCGGGGATGGACCCGGCGCGCGTCGACGAGACATCGATCGGCCGCGGAAAGCCGGCCTGTTCCATCGCGCGCTTGAGCGAGAGCGCGGTGCCGGACGGCGCGTCTTTCTTGGCGGCGTGATGCGCCTCGTGGAGAAACGCGCCGAACTCCTGATGCGGCGCGAACAGCTTCGCGGCGTACGCGACCGCGGCTTCGAACAGGACGACGCCAGTCGAGAAATTCGGCGCGACGACGATCCCGACGCCGGTATCGGAGACGACCTGTCGCAGCGCCGCTTCGTGCGCGGACCAGCCGGTCGTCCCGATCACGAGGTTGATCCCGCGGCGCGCGAGCACGGGCGCATTCTGCATCACCGACTCGGGCGTCGTGAAGTCGATGGCGACGTCGACGCCGCGCCAGGCGTCCGCGTCGGGTCCGCCGCCGTGTCGCGGCGACAACGGGTCCAGGACGCCCGCGACCTCGCACTCGTACTCGGGCGCGACCGCCTCGACCATCCGTCCCATCTTGCCGTGACCGACGAGCAGTATGCGCATCTGGGATCGTTTGCACCGTCCACAGGCCACGAAGTCACGAAAGCACGAAGAAGAGGAATAAGCCACGGAGACACTGAGACACAGAGAAAGACCGGTCGGTGTGATTCAGACGATCAGTTCGGCGCCGCCGAACCGATCGCCCTCTGTGTCTCCGAGTCTCGGTGGCCCCTTCCTCTTCGTCAGTCCCCTCCAAAGAACTCGTCATGCAAGCGCATCATCGCCTCGGAGACGTCCGCATCTCTCAGCACGAACGTAATGTTACGTCGCGACGCGGCCTGCGACACAAGGCGCAGCGGCACGCGGTCCAGCGCGGTCACCGCCCTCGCAAACACCGCGGGATCCGACCGGAGGTTCTCTCCCACCGCGCAGATGATCGCCATCTCCCGCTCCGAACTCACCTCCGCGAAGTGGCGCAGGCCTTCGAGAATATCGTCGAGCCGCCGCGTGTCGTCCACGGTCACCGACACGCTCACTTCGGACGTCGTGACGACGTCCACGGGCGTCCTGAAGCGCTCGAACACCTCGAAGAGCCGGCGAAGGAAGCCGTGCGCCATCAGCATACGCGTCGACGTGATGTCCACCACCGTCACATCGCGCTTGCACGCGAGCGCCGTCAGCCCGGCCGCATCGGGACGCCCCTCGGCCGTGATCAGCGTCCCCGGATTCTCGGGCCGCCGCGAATTGAGAATCCGCACCGGGATGTTCTTGTGGACCGCGGGCAGAATCGTGCTCGGGTGCAGCACCTTCGCGCCGAAAAACGCGAGCTCCGACGCTTCGGCGAACGACAACCGCGGGACGAGGCGCGGGTGCGACACGACACGCGGGTCCGCGGTCAGCATCCCGTTCACGTCGGTCCAGATCTGAATCTCGTCGACGCCGAGGCACGCGCCAACGATCGCCGCCGAATAATCCGAGCCGCCGCGTCCGAGCGTCGTCGTCACGCCGCTTGCGGTCGAGCCGATGAAGCCGCCGAGCACGACGACTCTTCCCGCGGCGTGCTCCGGCGCCACACGTGCGCGCGCGCGTTCACACGTCGCGATCATGTCCGGCGCAGCGGCCGTGTGCTCGGCATCGGTGACCAGCACCGCGCGCGCGTCGACCCAGACGCTCGGGATCCCGCGATCGACAAGCGCGGCCGCCACGATTCGGCTGCTCACGAGTTCGCCGACCGCGAGCACGGCATCCTGCGATCGGGGCGACACCTCGCGTAGGACTGCGAGCGCGTGCACGAGACTGATGAGCTCGTCGAACTCCGCGCGAACGCTCGTGACGAGGCTCGACCGGCTGTCGGTCGTGACGGCCGTGGCGACGGTCAGGTGCCGATCGAGCAGCGCCCGCAGCGCCTGCGCCGCGATCTCGACTTCCCCATCCTCGGCGTAGCGACAGACCGCGACGAGCGCGTCGGTCACCTTGGCGAGCGCGGAAACCACGACGATCGGGGCATTGCCAATCCGGGGGCCCCTGTCCCGCGGCGTTTCGCGCGTGACGATGGCGATCAGCCGATCGATGGCGTCGGGGTCGGCGACGGACGTGCCGCCGAACTTCATGACGACGGTCATGAATGGATCCTCAGGGCGGGTAAGGCAGGTGGGGCGAGTAAGAACATCCTCATAGCAGCCCCTCGCGGTGCATGAGCTCAGCATTCAAGATCGCCGCGCCCGCGGCGCCGCGGATCGTGTTGTGGCCGAGCGCGACGAACTTGTAGTCCAGCACGGGACAGCGGCGCAGTCTGCCGACGGTGACCGTCATGCCGCCGTCACGATTCGCGTCCAGCGCGGGTTGCGGCCTGTTCGGTTCGATGAGGTACACGATCGGCTGTGGCGGCGCGGACGGTAGCCCGAGGTCCTGCGGCCTGCCGCGGAAAGAATTCCAGGCCGCGATGAGCGCCTCGAGATCGGGGTGCTGCTCGAGCGCGACGGCGATCGATCCGGTGTGCCCGTCGTGTACTGGCACGCGCGTCACGGCGGCGCTTACGATCAAGGGATGATCCTCGACGCGACCGTTCTTCACGACGCCGAGAATCTTGTGGGCTTCGGTTTCGATTTTTTCTTCCTCGCCGCCGCCGATGAACGGGATGACGTTGCCGAGAATGTCCCACGACGGGACGCCCGGATACCCGGCGCCCGAAATCGCCTGCAGCGTCGTCATCATCGTTTTCTTCAACCCGAACTGACGCAGCGGCGCGAGCGCCATCGCCAGCACGACGACCGCGCAATTGGGATTCGTGACGATGCGGCCTTTCCAGCCCGTGGCGGCGCCCTGCGCGGCGAGCAGCGAAAGATGATCGGCGTTCACTTCCGGAATGAGCAGCGGAACGGTCGCTTCCATCCGGTGGTTGCGCGAATTGCTCACGACCATGTGGCCGGCCTGCGCGAAGGCGGCTTCGATTCCGCCGGCGACGGATGAATCGAGACCGGAGAACACGAGCTTCGGGGCGCGTCCAGGCGCGGCGGCCTCGACGCCGAGGCGCGCGACCGCGTCCGGCAGCGGCGCCGGGAGCCGCCACGAGGTGGCGTCGCGGTACGGTTTGCCCGCGGAGCGCTCGCTCGCCCCGAGCCACGTGACGCGAAACCACGGATGGTTCGCGAGGAGCGCGATGAATTGTTGGCCCACCTGGCCGGTCGCGCCAAGAATGCCGACGTCGATGACTGACATATAAGAACCCTCTCGCTCGCCTGAAAGGCTCGCGCTACACACCTCGCTCGCAGTCAAAAAAAAAGCCGACGCGGGTTTCAACCGGTCGGCAGCATGAACGCTCGTTGGTATGAGAATTATTGCTCGAGCACACACTCTCCGACGCGACCGGCCCGCTTTCGGCCGATGCACTTGGACTTCTTCAGAGACAGGATGGCCGCGTCCGAGGTGAATCGCATGAGAGAGAAGTCTATATCACGATCAGCGGACCGTCAAACCTCGCCGGCGACGGGACTACAATGCGGACGTCGCCTCAGTCATGACAACGCCTGGCAGGAACGATCCGTGCCCCTGCGGTAGCGGTCGCAAATACAAGCTCTGCTGCCTTCGCGTGAACGATGCGATCACTCATGACGCGGTGGCTCTTCGAACCGCCGAGGGCACGACTGTTCCCACGCTCCTCGAATTCGCTGCCACGGTGTACGGTCCGTACCTGCTCGACGAAGCCTGGCAGCAGTTCTTTGACGGTGTCGAGGTGCAGCCGCCGGACATCGAGCACGACTGGTTCGACACGCTTTTCATCCCGTGGTTCCTGTTCGAGTTCATCGCGGATCCGACCCGGCGGCGAAAGCGGCGGGTGCGCGTTCCGCACGGCAGCGTGGCCGCCGAGTACCTGGCGACGTTCCCGCAGAAGCTGAATGATTCCGAGCGTCGGTTTATCGAGGCCGGATTGAACACGGCGAGCAGCTTCCACCTGGTGACCGGTGTGTCGCCGGGGCGAAGCCTCGATTTGGAAGATGTGCTGACGGGCGCCAGGCATCGCGTCCTCGAGCGGAGCGCCTCCACGACCGTCAGGCAGGGCGCGCTTCTGTTCGCGCGCGTAGTCGCACGCGGCGAATCCGCGATCATGTCCGGCTGCGCGCCGATCGTGCTGCCGCCGCTGTGGCGTATCCGCATCGCGGAACTGCGGAACATCGTGTTCGCACGCAAGCGCTCTGGCGTCGATCGCGAGGACGTCAGACGCGCCGGTGGCGAGCTGCTCCGGTTCCTTCATCACGCCGTCGACGAAATCCTCAATCCGGCACCCGTCACGCTCCAGAATACAGATGGCGACCCAATCGAGCTGATCACGCTGCGGTTCACCATCCGATGTTCTGTCCGCGATGCGTTCGATCGCCTGGAAACGCTGTCGCTCTGGCGCGGCGACGAGGCGATGGAGGATCCGGACTTCGACGAGCGGGGCAATCTTAAAAGCGTGTCGATCGTCTGGTCCAAGCGCGGCAACCGGCTGCACAAGGAGTGGGACAACACGACGCTCGGGAATCTGCGCATCGAGCGCGATCTATTGACCGCGTCGGTCAACTCGCGCCGCCGCGCGGCTCGAATTCGGCGCGAGATCGAGAAGCGG
>JACPZV010000340.1 GCA_016195295.1 Acidobacteriota bacterium | reverse complement strand
GTGGTCGAGGACGCGACCGACATCATCCTCAACCTCAAGCAGATTCCGCTGAAGCTGCACGTCGACCACACCAAGACGCTGACGCTCCGCGTGGACAAGGCGGGCGAGGTGCGCGCGCGCGACATTCAGGCCGACGCCGACGTCGAGATCCTCGAGCCGGACGCTCACATCGCGACGGTCGCCGAAGGCGGCAAGCTCCACATGGAAATGCGGATGAAGCGCGGCCGTGGCTACGTGTCGGCCGACAAGAACTTCGACGAGGATCTCGGCATCGGCTGGATCCCCATCGATTCGGTGCACTCGCCAATCAAGAAGGTGCACTACCTGGTGGAGGCCGCGCGCCTCGGTCAGACCACCGACTACGACAAGCTGACCGTGGACGTCTGGACCAACGGGTCCATCAACCCGCGCGACGCGGTCTCGTTGGCCGCCAAGCTGGTCCGCGACCACCTGAACATCTTCATCAACCTCGAGGAAGGCGCCGAGCAACAGGTTGAGGCGATGGCCGATCAGCCGCGCACCGGCGCGAGCAACGAGAACCTTGACAAATCGGTCGAAGAGCTCGAGCTGTCGGTGCGGTCCTACAACTGCCTCAAGAACGCGAACATCCGGACGATTCGCGAGCTCGTGCAGAAGACCGAAGCCGAGATGCTCAAGACGAAGAATTTCGGGCGCAAGAGCCTCAACGAGATCAAGGAGATCCTGCACACGATGGGCCTGAGCCTCGGCATGCGCGTCGATCAGCCCACGGCGGCGTCGCAGGAATGAATTTGAGGCTGGAGACTGGGGGCTAGGGTCTAGGGTCTAGAAAGTTCTTCCAGCCTCCAGCCTCCAGGCCCAACGGGAAACTGCCATGAGACACCGAGTAGCACACCGCAAGCTGGGGCGCGTCACCGAGCATCGCATCGCGATGCTGCGGAATCAGGCGACGGCCCTGTTCCGTCACGAGCACCTGACGACGACCGTGCCCCGCGCCAAGGAGCTGCGGCCGTTCGTCGAGCGGCTGATCACGATCGCCAAGCGCGGCGTGGCGGGCGGCGACGCGAAGAACCGCACGCTGAACGCTCGTCGCACGGTCATGCGGGACCTGCAGGATCGCGAGGTGGTGACCAAGCTGTTCGACACGCTGGCGCCCCGCTTCGCATCGCGGCCGGGCGGCTACACGCGTCTTCTGCGCGTCGGCTTCCGCAGGGGCGACAGCGCGGAAATCGCGCAGGTGGAGCTCATCGGCAGCGAGTTCAATCCCAAGGCGAAAGCCGAAGGCCCGGCCGAGGCGCCAGCCGAGGCCGCCAAGAAGAAGTCCGTCGGCGGCCGCTTGCGCGCGGCGGCCGAACGCCTCCGCGGAAAAAAAGACGACGACACGCAGAAGGTGCAGTCCAAGCCCGCCAAGGGCGTCACGCGCAAATCCACGACGCCGAGGAAGGCTGGAGGAAGTTAGTCACGCCGCCGCTCGCGTCCAGTACTCGAACGTTCTCGAGCCAATCAGAGAGCGATGGGTCTCGTAGACTGGCACGAGCGCGCGGTAAAACGCGCGCGAATGGGCCGCTGCCCCGAGGAGCTGCAGGCTTTTCAGGATCCGCGTGATCCTGAGGTAGTTGTGATTGCCGCTCTCCAGCCAGCAGGTTGACCGCGAGTGCCAGCCCGCTGATTTCACGACCTGAAGGGCCGCGTATTCTTCCAGGCGAAACCCGTAGAACGCGAGCATTCGCGTGAAAGACTCGATCAACCTGCCACGGAGCAACGGGTGGCTCGCAAACGCCTCACGATCGCGGACGGTGACGATCGGCGCAAGGGGATTGACGCTGCTGGGTTCGTCGAGGGGAAACAGCCACTGAACAAAGTCGTGGACGCGCTCGAGGCGATCGTCGTCCCACGCGAGAATCTCGTCGAGCGTGCGGCCACGGTGATCCACTCCGACGCCGCTGTAGAAGCGAACCAGCGCGCTGGGACGCTCACTCGTCATGAGGTGGGCGAGCAGACGAGGGCTCGGGCTTCGGCGCGTTCGAGGGATTCCGCGCTGATCGCTGCGACAAACGCGGCAGCTCGTACTCGATCCCACGACGAACGACCTCGACGCTGTCGAACTTCGTCAGCGGATAGGCCGTGCGAAGTCCCGACGGCGTCTCGAGATCGTACGGCTCGCCGAGCCGGTACCACTGATCCCGCGTCATGATCGTGGCGCCCGCCGTCCACTCGGCCTTGCGGCGCGAGGCCAGCACCACGTAGTCAGCGCTCACGCCGAGCGAATGGCCCGTCAGGGTGAGGATCGACATCCCGTAGGGGACGAACGCCGCCTGATCCGAGCCGCCGGCTGCAAGCGTCCGCTGCATCCACGAGTTGTTCTCGGCTGCCATTGTGGTGGCGTAGGTGAAGAAACCACCGAAACCCAGAAAGAAACCGGCCAGCATGACCAGCAGGCCGGCCGGCGCGGCGGTCCTGACAATCGGCACGTGTCGCTCGAGGCGAGGCCACACGCGACGGGGTGCTGCGCCCAGGACGAGCGCCGCGATCCACGCCGCCATGTCGGCGAGCTGCCGAAGGAATCCCTTCAGACGTCAGCCTTCAGACTTCTTCGACTTCCACACCCGCGCGCTCGGCCTTCGCGGCGGCGATGATTTTCGACTGCAGGTGGGCGGGCACCTCGTCGTAGTGCGAGTACTCCATGTGATAGGACCCGCGCCCGCCGGTCGCCGACGTCAGGTGCTGCTCGTACGTGAGCATTTCGGCCATCGGCACCTGTGCCTTGATGATGGTCATCGCGCCGCGCGTGTCCATGCCGCCGATGCGTCCGCGCCGGCCGTTCAGATCGCCCATCAGATCGCCCGCGAAGTCCGACGGCGAGTAGACCTCGACGTTCATGATCGGTTCGAGGATCGTCGGCCGCGCGCGCGTCATCGCGTCCTTGAAGGCGAGCGACCCCGCGAGCTTGAACGAGAGCTCGTTCGAATCGACGTCGTGATACGAGCCGTCGAACACGGTCACGCGAAAATCGACCATCGGATAGCCGGCCAGGTAGCCGCGGGTCCGCGCGTCCTGGATGCCTTTTTCGACCGCGGGCACGAACTGCCGCGGAATCGAGCCGCCGAAGATGTCGTCGACAATAGCGGATCGAGGGGTCCTCTTCCTCCAGCCGGTGCATGGACGTGCTGATCTTGTCCTCGTCTCCACGGCTCTTCGGTTCGATCGCGTACGACAGCACGGGCTCGGGGTATTTCACGGCGGGGAACGTGATCGGGTCCGTCTTGTCGCCGAGCGTATCGTTGGTCAGCGTGTCCTTCAGCTTCGCGACGGCCCCGAGGTCGCCGGCTTTGATCTCGGGGACGCTCGTCTGCGTCTTGCCCTGAAGCAGCAGGAGATGCCCGAAGCGCTCGGGCACGTCACGCGTCTTGTTGTGGATGCCGGAATCCGCCTTCAGCGCGCCGGACGCGACGCGGAACATAGTGATGCGGCCGGCGAACGGATCGGCGATCGTTTTCCAGACGAAGGCGGCCGCCGGTTTCTTTTCATCCGCCGCGCTCGTCGTCTCCGCGCCGGCTTTGTCGAGGACGCGCATTGGCCGCTCGGCGGGCGACGGCAGATACGCGAGGACGGCGTCGAGCAGCGGTTGGACGCCGACGTTGAGCAGCGCCGACGTGCACACGAGCGGAAACACCTTCCCGTTCATGGTCGCGTTGCGAAGCCCGGACAGAAGCTCGTCGTCGGTCAGCGTGCCGGCCTCGAAGAACGTTTCCATCAGCTTCTCGTCGTTCTCGGCGACCATCTCGATCAGGGCCTCGCGCGCCTGCTCGACGGCCGCCGTCATGTCGCCCGGCACCGGCGCCTCGGCGAACTTCCCGCTCTCGTCGGTCTGGAAGATGAAGGCTTTTTGCGCAATGAGGTCGACGATCCCCTTGAAGGACTTCTCGTCGCCGATCGGCAGCTGGATCGGGATGATCGTCCGATTGCACGATTCGTGCAGCGAGGCGAGCGATCGCTCGAGGCTGGCGCGCTCGCGGTCGAGCCGGTTAATGACGACGAGCCGCGGCAGCCCGAGCTCGGCGGCGGCCTCCCACACTTTCTCGGTCTGCACCATCACGCCCGCGACGGCGTCGACCACGATCAACGCGGCGTCCGCCACCTGCAGCGCCGCGCGCGCATCGGCGAAAAAGTTGCCCATGCCCGGCGTGTCGATGATGTTGATCTTCTGTTTGTTCCACTCGGCGAACGCCAGGCCGGCCGACAACGTGTGCTTGCGGTTGATTTCCTCTTCGTCGTAGTCGGTGACCGTCGTCCCTTCATCGACTTTCCCGAAACGATTGACCATGCCGGCATCGGAGAGCATGGCCGAGGCGAGCTGAGTTTTTCCGGATCCGCTGTGACCGACGAGCGCGACATTCCTGATGCTGGCGGCGTCGTAGACCTTCATAGACGGGGGACCCCTCCCAACAAGTGAGCCATCACTGATCAGCGCATCATATTTCCGGCCGTGAGTGGCCGCAAGCGGGCGGGCCGGAGCGGATTACGGGCGCGGCGTGCGCTTCGGGTGCGCCAGATCGGGGAGATTGCCGTCTCGGTCTTCGGGATCGCGGGCCTCGGCGCGCTGCTCGACGACAATCTCGACGGCTTTTCGTTTGTCCTCGTTCATCCAGTCGTAGACGGCGCCGGCGGCGGCTGAGCCCACGCCGCCACGACGGCGCTGCTTGCGCGTGCGCCGGACCGCGACGAACAACAGCACGATGGCCGCCAACCATACCGCCGCGCCCGCGAGCGACGAGCCGTCCATGGTGATCCTTTACTCGTACCTGAGCGCTTCGATGGGATCCAGACGCGACGCCTTGAACGCGGGGTACATGCCGAAGAAAATGCCGACGGACGCCGAGAAGCCAAGGCCGATCGCGAACGACCACCACGGCAGCGAGATGGGGAAGCCCGACGCCAGATGGACGGCCCAGCCGATGCCGCTGCCGAGCGCGATGCCGAGGATGCCGCCGAGCGAGGTCAGGAACGCCGCTTCCATCAGGAACTGAAACAGGATCTCCACGCGGCGCGCGCCGAGCGCCTTGCGCACGCCGATCTCGCGCGTCCGTTCGGTCACGGAAATGGACATGATCGCCATCACGCCGATCCCGCCGACCATGAGCGCGATTGAGGAGATCACGACCAGCGCCAAGAACGTCCCCTGGCTGATCGAGTCCCAGAGCTTGAGGAACGAGTCCTGCGTGCTGAGGTCGAAGTCGTTCGGCTGATCGAGCTTCAAGCCGTGGCGAATGCGCATCACGCGCTCGACGTCCGCCATCGCCGACTCGCGCGGCACGCCCTCGCGCGGCAGCACCGAGATCATGATGTTGGTGATCGAACCGTTCATGTTGCCGCGTCCGAAGCGGCCGACGCGAAGGCCGAACACCCGGGAGTACGTGGTGTAGGGCACGGCGACGAAGTCGTCCTGATTCAGATTGAAACCGCCGGGCGATGGTCGCTGGTCGAACACGCCGACGACCTCGAACCGTTCGCTCCCGACGCGGACCATCTTGCCAATCGGATCGGTGCCTGACGGCTCGAAGAGCAGCTTGTACGCGGTGTTGCCGAGCACGCACACGTTCTTGCGATATTGCACGTCGGTGCCGGTGAAGTAGCGGCCCGCGAGAAACGGGATACGCGTGCCTTCCGCGAAATTCTCGCCCGTGCCGAACACAATCAGCGTCTTCGTCTTCAGGTCGTGATAGAAGACTTTCCGCATCGTCGTCGGCCCGGGACCCGCGCCGAGCTCGAGATCCACGTACTGCAGCGTCGTCGTCTGCTGCTCGAGGACGCGCGCGTCCGACAGCGTGAGGTCGGGCCGCTTGAGGAGCTCGCGCAGGTTCGATCCGATGCTGCTGATGCCGAAGCGCTGCACGTAGATGATGTCCGGTCCCGACTGCGAGATCAGATCGCGCAGCGATTGATCGAAGCCGCGGATCAGCGCCGTCATCCCGACAATCGACGTGATGCCGATGACGACGCCGAGCACCGTGAGGCCCGACCGCATTTTGTTGGTGCGGACCGTGTCGAACGCCATCACCACGACTTCCTTGAACAGACCCAAGCGAATCGCCATGATCTGCCTACTCCCGCGCTATTCTCGCCTGAGCGCTTCAATCGGATCGAGCCTGGCCGCGCGCATTGCCGGATACAGGCCGAAGAACAGCCCGACGACGGCCGTGATGCCGATGCCGAGGGCGACCGACCAGATCTCGACGGACGCTGGAATCGGCGTGAATGCGGCAATGGTGACCGCGATGGCGCTCCCCAGGCCGGTGCCGAGGACGCCGCCGAACATCGAGAGCACCACCGACTCGGTCAGGATCTGCGCGCTGATGTCCGACCGCCGGGCGCCGAGCGCCTTGCGCAGCCCGATCTCCCGCGTGCGCTCGGTGACGACCATGAGCATGATGTTCATGATGACGATGCCGCCGACGACGAGCGACAGGCCGACGACGCCAATCAGCACGGCGAAGATGCCGTTGGTCGCCGAGTGGTAGATGTTCAGGATCGTGTCGGACGTGAAGATGCCGAAGTTGTCCGGCTGCTTCGGCTTGAGCCTTCGCGACATCCTCAGCGCGAGCGTGGCTTCGTCTATCGCTTGCGAGACCTGGGACATGTCGCGCGGCTTGACCGTCAGCGACAGCGGACGCCTCGATCCGAACAGCATCTGAAACTGGCCGAGCGGCATGACGACGAACTCGTCCTGCGACCGCCCGAGGAAGGTGCCCCGCTTCGCGCTGATGCCGACGACACGGTAGTGGTGCCCCTCGATCTGGATCGTTTTGTCGATCGGATCGGTGGACGAACCGAACAGCGTGTCCGCCGTTTGCCACCCGAGGACAACGACGGGCCGCGACGTATCGACCTCGGTTGGACTCATCAAGCGGCCGCGCTCGGCATCGAAACTCGAGAAGTTGACGTACTCGCCCGTGACGCCTTGGAGCCGCGTGCTGTCGATCGACTTGTCGCGGTACACGATGCGGCCCGACGCCGACGCGTCGAGCATCACGGCGC
>JACPZV010000339.1 GCA_016195295.1 Acidobacteriota bacterium | reverse complement strand
GTTGACGCCTGCAGCTTCGCAATCGACGCCTCGTCCTTGAGAATCTGATCGAGGTCGATGTCGAGCAGCGTCACGCGCGATCCCTCGACGTACGGACTGGTGGTGCGGACCAGCGTCCCCGCGGGCTCGGCCAGCAGCGACACGCGCGCGCCTCCGAGCAGCGCCCTGATCATCGCCAGTTGTCCGGCCGCGGCGGGCGTCGACAGCGTGCCGAGAAAATCCGGTTCGGGGACGTGGATGTGCAGCACGGCGTTGCCGTTGGTTTCGTGCGTAAGAGAAAACGTGATCGGCGCGGCGTCGGTGCTGAGGCCGGGCGCGCGCCCCGCGACGACGCCGGCCGGGACCGCCGGCCGCGGCGAGATCCGCAACTGACTGACATCAGTAAAAGCGTACGTCGCGTCTCGTCCCTGTCCAAGCGCGGATGAGGTCGGCGTCGACGTGACGTAGGTCACGCCGGGTCCGATGCTGGCGGCCAGCGCGCGCGCTTGCTCTTCGGAAACCGGATCGACCGCCTGGCCGCGGCCACCGCCGAGCGCGCCGAACTGTTTCAACTGCGCGATGCCGGCGTTGGTGATCAGCATGCGGTGGTCGATGGTACCGCTGCCGTCGCCGCGCACCGTGAGCGTCGTCGTCATGTGGAAGCAGCCGCCGGTTGCCAACGCGACGATGACGAGCGGCGACACGCCCAAGGGTCGCATCCACAGACGATGACACAGATCATGGCGCGTCCGCGTTAGAATCGCGGCCACGATGAAGACATTGAACTGCGGGCGCATGCCACGGCTGGAGCGCGCGGACGAGTTCAGCCGGCTCGTGCGCGACTTCCTGCTCGCCGGCACGCGGGCGACGAATCAATGAGGCGACTGGCCGCGATCGTCGTCGTCACGCTTCTGGCGGGTCCAAAAGGACCCGCCCTACAGATGTCAAGTAGGCAGATGTCAAGTAGGCCGGGTCCTTTCGGACCCGGCGGTGATGAGGCCCGCAGCCGAGTTGTTCCGTGCGCTCGTGCGCGAAGCGCGCGCGACGTTTCCCGGCACGGAAATCACGCCGTACTTGTTCCAGGCCGGCACGGACGCCGGCGCGTGGCGTTCGAAGGGCGTGCCCGTCTACGGCATCTATCCGTACCCGATCACGGCGGACGAGCTGACCCGCATGCACGGCAACGACGAACGCGTCAGCGTCGAGTCGCTGCGGCAGGGGACGGAGATGGTTTACAAGACGCTTGTCGACGTGGCTGGCAAGAGCCGGTAGGTTCGACCGACTACAGTATGATTTCTTGATGGACTCCTTCGCGTCCGCCGAAGCCACCGCCGCACCGCAACTCCGCGATCGGGCGGACATTCCGGATCGTTTCAAGTGGAACCTCTCGCATATTTTCCCGGACTGGTCGGCATGGCAGGCCGCGTACGCGGAACTCGAAACGAAGATCGGGGAGTACGCCGCGCTGCAAGGCACGCTCGCGCGCGGCGCCGCCGATCTCCTGACGGCGATGAAGCTGTCCGACGACATCGGCCAGCTCACCTATAAGGTCTGGTACTTCGCGTCGCTCAAGCACGACGAAGATCAGCGGGACAACCACGGCAACGCGAAGCGGCAACAGGTTCAGATTCTCTTTGCGAAGGCCAGCCAGGCGAGCGCCTGGTTCAATCCCGAGCTGTTGAAGATTCCGCTGGCGACGATTCAGCAGTGGATGGCCGCACACGCGGAGCTTGCGGTCTATCGCTTCGCGCTCGAGGATCTGTATCGCCAGCAGGAGCACGTGCTCGACGACAAGGGCGAGCGGTTGATGTCTTTGTCGAGCCGCTTCTCGTCGACGCCCAACGACGCGTATGCCGCGCTCTCGACGGCCGATCTCAAGCACCCGACCCTGCGCCTGTCCACGGGCGCTGACGTGACGCTGACCTACGGCCAGTACCGCGCGATTCTCGCGACGAATCGCCATCAGGCCGATCGGGCGACCGTGTTCGCCCGATATCACGAGCTGTTCGAGGCGAATGCCAACACGTACGCGTCGCTCTACAACAGCGTCTTACAGCGCGATTGGTTTCATTCCCAGGCGCGCGGCTACGCGACGACGCTCGACGCCGCGCTCCACGGCAACAACATTCCGCCCGCGGTCGTTGAAAACCTCATCGCGTCGACGAAAGCGGGGACCGAGCCGCTGCGGCGCTATCACCGCCTACGCAAGCGCGTGCTCGGCCTCGACAGCTATCACCACTACGACACCGCGATTCCGCTCGTCGACGTCGATCGCAAGTATCCCTACGAGCAGGTCGTCGACGCGCTGCCCGCGTCCGTCGCGCCGCTCGGACGCGACTATCAAGCGCAGCTCCGCGAGGTGCTGGCCGGCCAGTGGATAGACGTCTACGAGAATCCGGGCAAGCGGAGCGGCGCGTACTCCGCGCCGGTCTACGGCGTCCATCCGTACATGCTGCTGAACCACAACGACACGCTGGACGCCGCGTTCACGCTGGCGCACGAGATGGGGCACTCGATGCACACGCTCCTCTCGGACGCGCACCAGCCGTTCGTCTACTCGGCGTACACGATCTTTGTCGCGGAAGTGCCGTCCACGTTGAGCGAGGCGCTGTTCCT
>JACPZV010000302.1 GCA_016195295.1 Acidobacteriota bacterium | reverse complement strand
GCTGCGCCGCCGACGGCACCTGCACGCCGGGCTCGAAGCGCGCCGCCAAAATTCTGGTGTGGATTGCCGCGGCCTTGGCCGTGCTCCTCATCGCGTTCCCGTATTACATCGGCTACCTGATGTAACCCGACAGAAGGAGAGTGAGTATGAGTCTGAGAATGTCGCTCGTCGGCGCGATCGTCCTTGCCCTGATGGCCAGCACCGGGTGGACCGCCGCAGCCCAGAACGGAAAGAGTCCGGCGACCCAGGTCGTCACCCTGAAAGTGACCGGGATGACGTGCGGGGGATGCGAGGCGGCCGTCCAGCACGCTGCGCGCAACGTGGATGGCGTCACGGCGGTCAAGGCCAACTCGGACAAGGGCATCGCCGAAGTGACCTACGATCCGGCGAAGACGACGCCGGCCGCCATCGCGAAGGTGATCAGCGAGAAGTCGGGCTTCAAGGCCGAAGCGCCCAGCACGGCCACGAACAAGAAATAAACACTCCTCCTCGCCTCTGTAATGTTCGCGGCCCCGACCGCACTCACTTCAGCGTGGTGGATCGCCGGGATGGGCCCGGATTCGATCCTCGTCACTCAAGAGGGCGCCGTGACGGCGGCCCCACGGTGTCATCGCCGTGAGCTTCTTCAAGGGAGTCTGTATGCGCACAAGAATCCAGACGGCAATGTTGGCAGTGGCGGCAACGGTCACAATCGGGGGAGCGGCGCTCGGCGCAAAGACCACGACGGTGACGGGGACTGTCGGCGACGCCATGTGTGGCACCAAGCACATGATGGCGGGCGACGCGGCCGGCTGCACGCGCGAGTGCGTGAAGAAGGGCTCCGACTACGCCCTCATCGTCAAGGACAAGGTGTACACGTTGAAGGCGCACGACACCACAAAGGCCGACCTCGACAAGCTCGCGGGCAAAATGGCCAAGGTCGTCGGCGATCTGAACGGCGAGACGATTCAGGTCACCTCGGTCCAGGCCGCCAAGTAACTCTCCGCTTCACGGCTCATAGTGGGAGGAATCGCTATGCACGCACGTCCGACTCTCTCACGCGCGGTCCTCGGTGGATTCGCCGGCACGGCGGCCATGACCGCTATGATGTATCTCGTGGCGCCGATGATGGGTCTTCGCGAGGTCCACTTCCTCTCGCGAGCGCTGGCGGTCTCGCTGATCTGGCGCGTGCGATGATTGGGACCGGGTGGCAATGTGCTTCAACCCGGCGACCGTGCCGCTGTCATGGACGCTCGCGCTCAGACCGCTCGTCACCGAGCGACCAGCGCGTCCGCCGCAGGAGCGCTGATGACGAGTGCAAGGGCTGCAAGGCGGTACTCAGGCCAGGGCCGGGCGACTGTTGCGTGTTTTGCTCGTACGGGGATAAGCCGTGCCCGCCCAAACAGCACGACCAAGTGGGAGGCGACCTGACATGACTTCCAATCGCGGGACCAGGCGCGGCACATGGGTCGCGCGGCGCCAGCTGTACGTCGCTTCAGCCCTCACGCTCGTGTCGTTGTCCGCCGCGTCCCGGGCGGAACAAGACACCACGCGCGTCAGTCCTCACGAATCGGCAACGCACGTCGTTGACGCTGCGACCATCACGATCACGTACGGGCGACCGTCCAAACGAGGACGGGCGATCTTTGGAGCGCTGATTCCCTTCGGCGAAGTCTGGATGCCTGGCGCCGATGAATCCACGATTCTTCAAACCAGCGCGGGCCTGCGGTTCGGCAGCGTGTCGCTGCCCGCCGGATCGTACTCGCTCTACACGATTCCCTCGGCCGCCGCCTGGAAGCTGATCATCAACAAACAGACCGGACAGTGGCACACGGAGTACAACGCCGATCGCGACTTCGCCCGGCTCGACATGCGAATCGACCGGCTGCCGCAGGCGGTCGAACAGTTGACGATCGTCGCGGCGCCTGTCCCAGAACGAGGTGGAGAGCTTCGCATCGACTGGGACACGACGCGCGCGGCGGCGCCGTTCACCGTTCTGAAGTAATTACCTCTCGATGCGGCGCGCGCTCACGAACGCCGGCAGCAGCAACGGGTGAAACCCGATCGCCCACGAGATCAGAAGCGCGGCGACGACGTCGAGGATCTCGTCGGCAAACGCCCATCCCACGGGGCCGAGCAGCCATTGAGACACGTCGACCGCGACGGCAATCGCATACGCGAGCCGCACGCGCGTTCGTGTCAGGACGGGCGGTCGAAACACGGCGGCGGACCGGGCCGGTCCTCAATCAGCGCAACCGGGCCGTGCGGGCTTTGATCGTGGACGCGAGCGACCGCAGGCGGACCGCGTCTTGTCCGCTCGCGGCGCCGGCGTCGCTCTGCAGTTGCGTCGCCATCGCGTCGAGTTGATCGAGGAGCGCCGCCGCGCCGCGCTCCTTTCCGGTGCGAATGCCGTCGACTTTCTCCAGCGCGGCGTTCAGCGCGCTGATGCGCTCGGGCTGCAGGCTCTTGCTGCGCGCCAGCTGATCCACGTAGGCGCGCGCGACGACGGTCGCCGCCGGCCAGACGACCTTCGGCTGCTCCTGTGGGTTGAACTCGTTCGACCGAATCAGCAGCGCCGCGTCGATCTCGTTCTGCGACAGATACTCGCTCGGCGTCAGCTTGAAAATGTCCACGCCGCGCGCGATCTCGGAGCCGTAGATCGCGCCGTTGTACCAGTACGCCGACCAGTAGCCGCCCAGGATCAAGTTCTTGGCGTCCAGCGGACCGCGGTCGAAGAACGCGATCTCGACCGGGTGCGCCGAGTCGGTGAAGTCGAACACCGAGACGCCGCCCTGGTACCACGCCTGGACCATGATGTCGCGCCCCGGCACGGGAATCAGCGAGCCGTTGTGCGCGACGCAGTTCTCCTGCTCGGTTTGCACGGCGGGCATCTTGTAATAACCCTTGAACACGAGCTTGCGGTCGACGATGTCGAAGATGGCATCGGCGCCCCACGTCAGCGGATCGATCGCGCGGCAGCGGGGACGCCCGCCGCCGCCCCACTCGTCCGTGAAGAGGACCTTCGTCCCATCATTATTAAAGGTCGCCGAGTGCCAGTAGGCGAAGTTCTGGTCCGACGCCTGATCGAGCCGGACTGGATGCACGGGATCGGAAATGTCGAGCAGGATGCCGTTCCCGGAGCACGCGCCGGCGGCGAGACCGACCTCGGGGAAGACCGTGATGTCGTGGCACTGATTGGTCTGCGACGTTTTCTGCGTGCCCGGCCCGTGGTCGCCGCCCTGCCAGAGTCCCGCGATGGCGCCGGTCGTGGTGTCGGAGAAGATGCGCGGCGCGTTGACGATCTTTGCCTTGTCCGGCGAGGCGATCGGCACCTGAATCACGTCGATGCTGTAGAGCGACGTGTTCGGATCTGCCTTCGGGTCGGCGCCGGAGCAGCCGGCCATCTCTTCACCCGGCCGCACGGTGCTCGTGCCGGAACCGTAGAGGTAAATGTTCGCTTTGTCCTTCGGGCTCGTCACCAGCGTGTGCGTGTGCGACCCGCGGCACGTCTGAATCGCCGCGATCTGTTTCGGCTTGTTGAGGTCGCGGATGTCGAAGATGCGGACGCCGCGGAACCGCTCGGCGCTGACCTTCTCCGGCACGCCCTGCGTGCCGGAGTCGATCCGCCCGCGCGTCTGCTCCACCGACATGAAAAGCAGATGACCGTAGATCGACACGTCGCCCTGACCGCCGGGACAGACGACCGAGCCGACGAGCTTGGGCTTCACCGGGTTCTCGATGTCGTACGTGTTGAACCCGTGGAAACTTCCCATGACGGCGTGGTTGGCGCTGAACGCGAGATCGGAGTTCGCGAAGTTGATGCCCGGAATCGGCGGAGGCGGCGGCGCATCGGGCGCGGGCTCGGGCGGAGGCGGCGCATTCGGATCGCGTTCGGGCGGCATCGCCCCGCCGGCCGGCGCCTTGGGATCGGAGAAGCCGTCCGGCTTCGGAAGGCGCGAGACCAGTTCCATGTTCTTGATCGCGATCCCGGCGTCGCGCAGCCCCGCCTTGAGTCCGACGCGGGGATCGGTCGCGCTCGGCATGCGCTCCTGCGCGCGGCCCGAGACGACCGAGAGCAGCAGCGCGGACAGACACAGCACGCGCGTGGCAATGGCTTTCATTTCAGAAGCTCCTTGAGCATGTCGCTCATGCGATTGATTTCCATGCGTTGATCGGCGTCCACGTCGGAGGCGAACGCGAAGATGTCCGAGTCCTGGGCCGCACCCGGCTGGGCGAAGAGGTCTTCCACCATCCGCAGCGCGCCGCCGTGATGTTTGATCATCCCTTCGAGAAACACACGATCGAACTCGGCGCCCTTCGCGCGCGCGAGCTGTTCCATCTCGTCCGGCGTGAGCATGCCCGGCATCAGCGTGGCGCCGTGCGCGTGCATCGCGGTCAGCGAGGGAACCTGCTGGCCGCGGACTTCAAGCCAGCGCTGCATCATTTTGATCTCGTCGACCTGCGACAACTCGATCCGGTGCGCGAGCTTCTTCATGTCCTCGCTGTTGGTACGCGTCGCCAGCAACTCGGTCATCTCGATCGCCTGTGCGTGGTGGCCGATCATCCCCTGCATGAACTTGATGTCCGCGCCAGTGTACTGGACCTGCGACAGGTCGGCGGCCTTCCCGGCGTCGACGACGCGGCTCGGCTGGCCGGGAGCGCCCGGCTGAACGATTGGCGGATGCGACGCGACCTTGCCGGCAGTCGCAGTGCGACATGACACGCCGGCCGTGGCGACGAGCACGACGAGGGCGAGGCGGGGGATCGAGATCCTCACGACGGCACAAGTATCTGATAGGTTGGGGGCCGACCAGCCAGGCAATTGTCAGCGAATGTTTTCCAACGGGGCCAAGAAACAACAGTTTTGCTGCTGCTCTATGGTCACACGTAGCGCCCCTGACTGTACAATCTTCACCGACATGCCAAAGCTCCGAAGCGTCCGCGTGACGACCCAACCGATTCAAGTCCGAATCGGTGGGGTGTTCGGTCGGCTCGTGGACATCAGCGCCACCGGTGCGCTCGTGCAAGGACAACACACGCTGTCTTCGGAACGGGAATGGCCCATGCTCATCAACGTGGAGCCTGAGCCGATTGAACTGCGCGCGCGTGTCGTCCGCTCCAACGTCGTGTCGGTCCAATTGTCGGGTGCGACGTGGCAACGTAAGGAGTACGCTCTCGGCGTCGCGTTCACCGAACTGCCTCCGAAGGCCAAGGCGGCCCTCAAAGCCCTCTGCGGCGAGGCGTTCGGCGAGCACGAGTAGTTCTGTCGCTTACGACGATCGCTTCTTGAGCTTCTCGTCGAGAAGCTGCAGCACCTCGCCGACGTCGATAGGCTTGGTTACACGTCGAGCAACGTCTCCGCCGCCGGCGTGTGCGCGGGCGGCCGCGCCAACGCGCGCGCGCGGGCGCGCAGGATCTGCGCGGCGTCAGGCACGATCGCGTTGTGGCTCTCGTTTTTCATGGCGTGTTTCAGGTCCGTGTCAGTGAGGTGGTGCGGCGATGCCCGCTCGCTTGAGGAGCGCCTCGAAGCCGGCCTTGTCCGCCGCCTTGGCGTAGGCCTCCTCAGGCGTGGTCAACTGTTTCGTCACCAGTTCCATCAACGCATCGTTGAGCGTGACCATCCCCGCGTTCTTGCTGATCTGCATCATCGAGTCAATCTGAAACGTTTTTGCCTCGCGAATCATGTTGCTGATCGCGAAATTGACGAGCAGCACCTCCAGAGCGGCGACCCGGCCGCCGCCGATCTTTCGACAGAGGGTTTGGGCGATGACGCCTCGCAGCGACTCCGAGAGCATCACACGAATCTGCGCCTGCCGATCGCTCGGGTATTGATCGATAATCCGGTCGACGGTCGAGGTCGCCGTGGCCGTGTGCAGCGTGCCGAACACCAGATGCCCCGTTTCGGCGGCGTCGAGCGCGATCGCGATCGTCTCCAGATCGCGCAACTCGCCCACGAGAATGATGTCGGGGTCTTCGCGCAACGCCGCGCGCAGCGCGTCCTTGAACGAGCGCGTGTGTGTGTGGACTTCCCGCTGGTGGATCACGCACCGGTTCGTCTCGTGCACGAACTCGATGGGATCCTCGATGGTGATGATGTGATCGCTTCGCGTGCGATTGATGTAGTCCACCAGCGCGTACAGCGTCGTCGACTTGCCGGAGCCGGTGGGACCCGTCACGAGGACGAGTCCTTTGTTCAGGTGGCAGAGTTGAAGAGTCGCTGCGGAGAGGCCCAGCTGCTCGACCGTCAGGATCTTGGTCGGGATGATGCGAAAGACGGCCCCCATCCCCTTGCGATCCATGAAAATGTTTCCACGAAACCGAGCGAGACCGTCAATCTCGTACGCGAAATCGGAATCGTGACGCTGCTCGAATTCGGCGCGGCTCTTACCCGGAACGATTTCGGCCAGGAGCCGCGTGACGTCTGCAGGGCTCAAGGGCGCGGTGGCGGCGGCGAGCGGGATCATCCGCCCGTCTTTCCGCACCATCGGCGGCAGGCCCACCGACACGTGCAAGTCGGAGGCCCCTTCGACGCACATCGCCCTGAACAACTCATCGATGGCGGCCCCGGCGGACGCGCCTCGTCGATCGACTGGCGGCGTCGACCGATGGAGCGCTTCGGGGGTGACGGCCGTGCGCGCCGTGGTTCGACGTGAAAGCCCGCGATCGATCGCCGCGAGAAAAAGCGCCGGCTGGATCGGCTTGACCAGGTAGTCCACCGCGCCGGCCCGCATCGCCTCCGCGGCGGCAGCAAAGTCGGCCCCGGCCGTGGCCATGACAATCGGAATGGCGGGATACCGCTCCGAGACTGCCCGGGCCAGAACGAGCCCGCTCAGGTCCGGCAGTCCAATGTCGAGAACCACCAGATCCGCAGGCTCGGCCTCGAGAAGCTCGAGGGCTTCGGCGGCTGATGCCGCCTGACGGCACAGGTGGCCGACGCCTTCGATCCAGCGAGCTTCAAGCCGCCGCATCGCGGGCTCGTCGTCGACGACGAGAATATTCACGCTGGTCTCCATGTCATCGCGTGTTTCCCTGAGCGGTCATTGCCGTGATGGTGTCCGTTATGGTCAGCGGCAGCGCGTAGCGCCGCTCGTCCAGGCGAAACACGATGAGCTGAGCGATCTCGCTCATGGCAAACGCCTGGCGCACGTTTCGGCGGTCATAGTGGCGTGTCGGGCTTTGTGGATTTCCTCGAGATCGCCGCGCCGCGGATCGCCGGCCGCGACTTCAGCGAGCAATACCTCGGAGAACCCGAGGATGATGCCCAGTTGATTCTTGAAGTCGTGACGGTCCTTGTCATCGTTAGTAGTCATCGCTCGTGCTTCAAATCAGCTCTCCGAATCGAGCACTTCCCGAACCTTTCGGGTCAACTCCACAGCGGTGAACGGCTTGCCGAGGAAGGGCATTCCCTCGTCCAACACCCCGTGCCGCACGATGACGTCGTCGGTGTAACCTGACATGTAGAGCACCTTCATCCCCGGACGAGTTCGGTCGAACCGCTCCGCCAGATTCCGCCCGCCCATCCCGGGCATGACCACATCGGTGACCATGAGGTGCACCGGTTTTTCGTAACGCTCCAGCAAGAGCAGCGCCTCGTCGCCGTTGGCCGCGGTGAGCACCGTGTAGCCCGCGGATTCGAGCATGCGCTTGGCGAGATGGCGAAGCCCTCCCACGTCCTCCACGATGAGAATGGTCTCAGTGCCGTGCGCCGACGCGACGATTGGACTACGCCGCTTGCTGGCCGCCCCTTCGGCAACTTGTGGCAGGTAAATCTTGAAGCTGGTCCCCTGGCCGACCTCGCTATACACCCAGATGAACCCGTTACTTTGCTTGACGATGCCGTACACGGTCGACAGCCCGAGCCCCGTTCCTTTGCCTGGACCCTTCGTGGTGAAAAACGGTTCGAAAATTCGCTGACGGGTGACCTCGTCCATGCCCACGCCGGTGTCGCTTATCACCAGCATCACGTAGGATCTTGACTGCACGGCAACGCCGTGCTGGCGGGCGTAGTGCTCGTCGATCTCGACGTTTCGCATCTCGATGGTCAGCTTGCCGCCTTGGGGCATGGCGTCCCGAGCATTGACGGCAAGGTTTGCAATCACCTGCTCTATCTGCCCGGGGTCCGCCTTGACGCTGCCCAGGCCCGGTGTCGGCACGACCACCAAGTCGATGTCCTCGCCGATCAAACGCCGTAGCATGCTCTCCATCTCTGCAACCACTGTGTTGAGGTTCATTACTTGGGGCTGCAAGATCTGCTTGCGGCTGAAGGCCAGCAGCTGCCGGGTCAGCGCGGCGGCTCTCTCCCCTGCGCGGCGAATCTCCTGCAAGTCCTCATGCAACTGATCGCTTTCTGTCACCTGAACGAGGGCGAGTTCGGCCGTTCCGTTGATGACGGTGAGCAGGTTGTTGAAGTCGTGGGCGATGCCGCCGGCGAGCTGGCCAATCGCTTCCATTTTCTGCGCCTGCTCGAACCGCCCTTCGAGCGACTTCCGTGCCGTGATGTCTATGCTGATGCCGAGCAGACGGCGCGGCTTGCCGTCGGTCACGTACGATGCTTTAGCGCGTCCATGGACCCAATGCGTGCTGCCGTCGGGCCAGATGGTGCGGAACTCCACCGCGTAGTCACTCTCGCCGGCGATCACGCGACCGACCGATGCCTCCACGTCGTGCCGATCATCGGGATGAATCAACTGGAAGAAGTCTTCGGTCGTTTTCGGCGCCTTGTCCGGCGTGAGGCCGAATATCAGCGCCATGGTGTCGGACCACGTCAAGCGGTTCGTCGCGAACTCGACCTCCCACACACCCATCCCCGCC